>JAGRCC010000578.1:474-2408 GCA_020433785.1 Anaerolineae bacterium | reverse complement strand
AACGTTGAGTGACGATATCGAAGCGGCCCTGCGGGCGGCGTTGACCGAGTTCAACCAATCCAACGGTTACGAACTTCCGGAAAAGTAATCAGAACCTAGAGGTGTTTTGTGGCAAGCGTTCGAGAGATTAAGCGACGGATCAAAAGTGTCAAAAATATTTCACAGGTCACGCGGGCCATGCAGATGATCGCGGCGTCGCGGATGCGGCGGGCGCAAGAACAGGCGCTGGCCTCGCGGCCCTATGCCGCCAAAGCGTGGGAACTGCTGATGCATTTCGCCGCGCAAGGCATTGATGTCGAGCAGCTCCATCCCCTGTTGGCCCACCGTGAAGTAGTCAAGAATGTCGGGATCATTTTGGTCACCGCCGATAAGGGGTTGGCCGGGGGGTACAACGGCAACGTCATCCGCAAAACCACTCGCTATATGCAAAGCGAAGGGCACGAAGATGCCAGTATCGTGGCCGTCGGCAAAAAAGGACGCGATTTTATGCTCCGCTTCGGCCGCAAGGTGATCGCCGAATTTACCGATCTGCCGCCGCGGCCGACCTCGTTTGATGTCGCGCCCATTGCCCGACTGGTAATTGACGGCTTCTTAAACGGCGAGTTCGACGAGGTTCATCTGGCCTACACCGACTTTATCAATACCTTAACGCAAACCCCAACCATTCGACTGCTGCTGCCGATCCAACCCAGCGCTGAGCAAATGAGCGAAGTCATGCGCGACTATATCACCGATACTAAACCCATGACCAAAGCGCCCTACATCTATGAACCGGACCCTGAGACGCTGCTGGATGCGATTCTCCCCAACCTGACCGAACTGCAAATTTACCAGGCGGTATTGGAATCGCGAGCCAGTGAAGAGTCAGCGCGGATGGTTGCTATGCGAAACGCTACCGAGAATGCCAAAGAGCTTATCGGCGATTTGACGTTGACCTATAACAAAGCCCGTCAAGCGGCTATCACCAAAGAAATGTTGGACATTGCCGGCGGCGCCGAGGCGCTGGCCCAAGCCAGTAAGTGATAATTTTAGTCGGCAATTAGGGCGGTAGGCCCTGTTGCGCTAGGAGGAATGTATGTCTAAAGAATCTGTTGGCCGAGTTACGCAGGTACTGGGCGCAGTTGTTGATGTTCAATTTGAATCAGAAAAAGATTTACCCGAAATTTTTGATGCGATTGAAGTGGCGCGTGAGGGCCAAGACTCGATGGTGCTGGAAGTCCAGCAACACTTGGGCAATGAGGTTGTCCGGACAATCGCGATGGATACCACCGACGGCCTCCGTCGGGGCATGAAAGCCGTGGGGACCGGGGCGCCGATTAGCGTGCCGGTGGGTCCGGCCAGTTTGGGTCGCATTTTCAACGTTCTGGGTCGTCCCGTGGACAACTTGGGGCCGGCCGAGGCCGAAACCTACTATCCCATCCACCAATCGGCCCCGGAATTCAAAGACCAGATCACCAAAGCGGAAATCTTTGAAACCGGGATCAAGGTCATCGACTTGATTGCCCCCTTCAGTAAGGGCGGTAAAACCGGCATCTTCGGCGGCGCGGGAGTGGGCAAAACCGTGGTTATTCTGGAACTGATTGCCTCACTGGCTCGCGAGCACGGCGGTTATTCCGTGTTTGCTGGCGTAGGCGAGCGCACCCGCGAAGGGACGCAGCTTTACAAGGAAATGCAGGAAGCCGGTGTGCTCGATAAACTGTGTATGGTTTTCGGCCAGATGAACGAACCGTCCGGGGTGCGCCTGCGCGTGGCCCTGACGGGGCTGACGATGGCCGAGTACTTCCGCGATGAGGGGCGTGACGTGTTGCTCTTTATCGACAACATCTTCCGCTTCGTGATGAGCGGCTCTGAGGTATCGGCGCTGCTGGGGCGGATGCCCAGCGCGGTCGGTTACCAGCCGACGCTGGCTTCGGAGATGGGGGAACTGCAAGAGC
>JAGRCC010000578.1:0-448 GCA_020433785.1 Anaerolineae bacterium | reverse complement strand
GTATGCAGGCCGTTTACGTACCCGCTGACGACTACACCGACCCCGCGCCGGTGACCACCTTCGCTCACTTGGATGCGACCATCTCACTGGAGCGTTCGATTGCCTCGCTGGGGATTTATCCCGCCGTCGATCCGCTGGCCTCGACCAGCCGGGTGCTCGACCCGCACGTGGTTGGGGAAGAGCATTACGAAGTGGCTCGCGGGGTGCAGAGTGTGTTGCAACGGTATAAAGACTTGCAGGATATCATCGCCATTTTGGGGATCGACGAACTGTCGGAAGACGACAAATTAGCCGTGGCGCGCGCTCGAAAAATTCAGCGCTTCTTCTCGCAGCCCTTCAGCGTGGCCGAACAGTTCACCGGGCGGCCGGGTCGCTATGTGCCGATTGCGGAAACGGTGAATGGCTTCAAACGCATTCTGGCCGGTGAATTAGATGACGTGGCCGAGCC
>JAGRCC010000577.1 GCA_020433785.1 Anaerolineae bacterium | reverse complement strand
TGCCGTCCTCGGCAAAATTTTCCCGGCCAATCGGGTCTTTTTCGGCCGGCAGGCCAAACAAAATAACGCCCGGTATGCCCAATTGGGCGATTTCTTCCGCTTCGGCGGCCAGGCGATCAATCGACAGGTGGAACACCCCCGGCATCGACGTAATCTCTCGGCGAATATCTCGGCCGTGAACGACAAACAAGGGGTAAATGAAATCGGCCGGGCTGAGTCGGGTTTCTCTAACCAGCCGGCGCATCGATTCACTTTGGCGCAGCCGCCGGGGGCGAACGGTCGGAAACCCGCCGGAGATGTCGATAGCCGATGTGGTTTCGGCCGTTAAGTCTAACGGTTTATTCATCATAACAAGGTCTTCCTTTTATCTCAATCCACTAACGCGGTGTATCTAAATCGGGGAGTAGAAAGTAGATCGTACGGATTTTTCCTTAATCCCTACTTCCTACTCCTTACTCCTTATTTATGGCTTAATTATCCGCCGGAACAACTTTGATTTCAAATAATTTAGGCCATAATTTGCCGGTTACAAACAACCGATCGTTATCGGCATCATAGGCGATGCCGTTGAGCACGGCCACGCCGTTGGCCATGTCTGACGGATTAGCCAATTCGTCCGGCGATAGCAGGCCGGTGAGCAAAATCCAGCCCGTGACCCGGCCGGTGTGCGGATCGATCCGGGCGATGCGGTCGGTTTGCCAGACGTTGGCGTAAATTTCGCCGTTAATATATTCTAGCTCATTGAGCATTACGATCGGTCCATTCTCATCAAAAACGTCGATGCGTCCGATTTCGGCAAATGTGTCCGGGTCCCAAACGTAGAGAGTGGCGCTGCCGTCGCTCATAATCAGGTGTTGGCCGTCGTGGGTGATGCCCCAACCTTCGGTGGGGTAACTAAACTGGCCGATCAATTCAAAGGTTTGCGGGTTATAGACAAAGCCCAGGCCATTTTTCCAGGTTAACTGGACAATTTTATCATTAAATAACGTAATCCCTTCGCCGAAAAGTTCCGGAGGAAGCCGCTGCATTTGAATTACATTGCCCGTATCCAACGTCACACTGCGCAGCGTCGATTGCTGGTAGCGCCCGGTTCCTTCATATAAAATACCATTGACCCAGATTAAGCCCTGCGTAAACGCATTGGGATCGTGGGGGAAGGTATTAATAATTTCATACGTGTATAGCGGAGTGATGGACGGTTGGGTCGAAGCTGCGGCTGTCGATGTGGCCGGTGGCAGCTTCGCCTCAAGAACGGGCGTTGCTGTCGATGTCTGCGTTGACTTAGGCGTGGGTGTGAATGTTGAAGTGGGTACAGTGGTCGGGGTGGAGGTTACTGTGCGCAATCCCGCCGTCGTGGTCAGCGACGGCTTGGGCCTGGTCAACAAAATTACGGCGCTAATTGACGTGATAACAAGCAAAAAAATGAACGCTTTTATAAAAACCGGTAATTTTCTATTGGTTTTACCCACGCTTTTTAATTCCAGTTAACACGAACCGCAGTCGTAACGCGGATTGTGCCAAATTTCCCTAATTTGTCAAATTAAATTTGCCCCAAAGCGCCTCTCAACGGGTGTTTTTAACCCCAGACTAGCCACCTGAATAGGGACAATTTTACTATATTTTAGGCTTATGCTACCATATCAAGAAATTTTCGTTCTCTCATTACCTACCTCACCCCGTAATCGTAAAATTAAACCAAGAGTGTTATAGAAGGCAGCGATGACGCATGAACAAAACGGGTTATGTTTACGAAACTATTTTTTGTCAACACGATCTCCCGGAACACCCTGAAAACGCCTCTCGATTAGGCGCTATCCTCGATTACTTGACCGACCATGATATTTTATCAAAACTAACGCGTATTCCGGCTCGTCCGGCGACGCCCAATGAATTACAGCGCTGTCATCATCCGCTTTATATTGAAATGGTGGAAGACACCTGCCGCTATGGCGGTGGGATGCTTGATGGCGATACGTACACCAATTCCTTCTCATTCGACGCCGCCATTCAAGCCGCCGGCGGTGTGATCGAACTGACCAAGGCCGTAGTCAAGGGTGAGTTAGATAACGGCTTTGCCCTGGTTCGTCCGCCTGGCCACCACGCCGTTCCATCGTCAGCCATGGGTTTCTGCCTGTTCGGCACAGCGGCGATTGCGGCGCGAGCCGCCCGTCGAGATTTGAAATTAGAGCGTATTGCGGTTATCGATTTTGATGTTCATCACGGTAACGGGACGCAAGCCATATTAAATGAAGACCCGCATATTTTCTTCGCTTCCAGTCACCAATATCCATTTTATCCCGGCACCGGTTCGCTGCGAGAAATTGGCCGCGGTCCCGGCGAAGGCACTATTTTGAACGTGCCCCTTTCAGTTATGACCGGCGATGACGGTATCCGTCGATTATATGATGAAACCGTCTTTGCCGCCCTGCGACGATTTGAGCCGCAGCTGATATTGGTGTCTGCCGGCTACGATGCGCACTGGCAAGATCCGTTGGCCAATATTGGTCTAACCCTTAAAGGTTATCAGTGGCTCTGTGAAGGGTTGATTGCCCTGGCGAATGAGATTTGCCAGGGGCACATCGTGTTCCTGTTAGAAGGCGGCTACAATTTAGACGTCTTGGCTCCCGGCGTCGGCAATACCTTCCGAGCCTTACTAGGCATCAATGATTTTGATGATCCTATCGGCAAGTGTCCGTGGCAGGAGCCGGAAGTGGATAGTTTGTTGGGCGAAATCAAACGAATCCATCGGCTTTAACTAAATTTCGGCCGGACAAATTTGTCCGGCCGGTTTGATCTATTTCAGGGTCTGGGTATCATTTCTGGTAGGACCTTCTATCATTTCTGCAACTTGTTACCATAAACCCTGACCATTTTAGGCTCAGGGCGAAGACCCTTGGGAAATGAGCCACGATAATAAGATAGCCCGTACCTCAACATCGCTATTACCTATTGTTGCCGTTATTGTGCTGGTTGGCGTGCTTGTCTTAGGCGTTACATTCCTATTTCCTGCCTCAACCACGTCCGAGGCAGCTCCTATCCAACCGCCTATCGACGTAGTCGAACGGACGCAAAATGACCCCCAGGCCACACCACCGCCTGCTTCACCTATCATTGCCGTGCCGCTGCCAACCAACACACCCAAGGCGACAGCGACTTATCCACCCACCGCCACTTCCATTGCCCGTCAGACGCTGTCTCCTACCGCCACATCAACCCCCACCGTCTCCCCCACACCCACTTACGATCTGGCTAATTGCACTGTTTTAGGCTGCAATGTCGGTACCGTACCGCCCACCGTTCAATACGCTGAGCGGCTGTTGCTGCTCGATCACCTGCCGCAGCGAACCGACTGCCCCGACTGTCCCCCTAACGAGGAAATGTCAGAGTCTGAGATCAACCAACTCCTTAGCGCCGACGCCGATACCGTAGCTCAACTGGCCGAAATTGCTCGCTCGCAACAACCCTATGAGATTGCCCCCGGTATTGTTTACATCGTGTTTGACAATGCCCATCACGTCGTCGTCGATCTCAAAGCATCGGGCTTTACGCTGCGCAACATCATTCCGCCCGTCCCTGATTTGGAGACTCAAGCGGACATTCGGATCACGCCTTCCTTTTGTATGCGACCTGACTCGCTGGTTATCACCGATGCCGATTACCACGGCCTGGTTGGCTCCAACAAAACAGAAGAAGGCCGCGAACTCTTTTTCCACTTAGGGCGAGCCGCTCTATTCCTACGCCGGACCAACTTCAACGAGAACCGCTACAACATCGATGTTATGACTCAATACAAAGATTTTCAGAAAGCGATCGTGTCCTGGGGCTCCGGTCCGATCTTTATCTTTAACGGCCGCTATGATTTTAACCCCAAGCAGGAATGGTTTGAAGCCGATGCGCTTGAACATTTCGCCGAATCGACAAATCCCAAGATGACCGTCGCCATTTCTCGAGATCGAAAATACCTCTTCCTTAGTGTCTCCACCGGCCTGACCCTCGAAGAGCACGCCCAAAATCTTCTCAGCTTGGCCGAGCGCTGGGGCATCGTCATTTCCCGCGCCATGCGCTTCGATGGCAATGAGAGCATCTTTTTGGGCATCAGAATGGGCGATCATATGGTGCCGGTGGTGGACATCAAAGAGCCGTTGATCGTCAATTGCTTTGCCATCGAACGCAACTGATCAATAACGTGCTCCTGCTGGTCGTAGCGCCTTTAGCCGCCAAAACCGCTAAAGCGGTTACTACCAACCAGCTAACCAACCAACCAACCAGCTAACCAACCCTAACGCAGCGGTTCTTCCTCCAATTCGACGCTAACGGTGGTCTCCTGCTTGCCACGTAAGAACGTCACCTCAACCGTGTCTCCTACTTGATAACCCGTTAGCAATACATCCAGTTGGTTCATACTCGTAATCCCTTGCCCATCGATGGTGGTGACAATATCTCCGCCGGTGTAGACGCGCTGGTTGCCCAAAATGGTCTCCTCCTGAGCGCCCCGCACCTGATGACCGGCCAGCGGCCCATTGCTGTGCAGTTCGACCAGCAGCAAGCCCTGCTCCGCGGGCAGTTTCAACAAGTCACTCAGGCCGGGGGTAATTTGGTAAGCATAGCGAATACCCAGCCACGGATGCCGGAAATGGCCCAACGTTAGCAGGTCGGGCAGCAGCCGGCGAATGGTATCGACCGGCACGGCAAAGCCGACCCCGGCGTTGGTGCCGCTGGGGCTAAAAATAGCCGTGTTGATGCCGATCACCCGCCCGGCGCTGTCGAGCAGAGGGCCGCCTGAATTGCCCTTGTTGATCGCCGCATCGGTCTGGATGATGCCGGTAATTTCGCGGCCGTCTTGCCCCTGCAGGCTGCGATTGAGCGCGCTGACCACGCCGGTTGTCAGCGTACTGCCGAACTGCCCAAATGGATTGCCGATGACGATCGCACGCTGGCCAACCTGTAAGTTAGCCGACTTGCCCAATTCGACGGGGTCTAGCAGCCCCGGCTGGGCGTCAACTTGCAGCACAGCGATATCGTTGCGCGGATCGGCCCCCACCAGTTTAGCCGGCAGTGTTGTCTCATCGATAAAGGTCACCTCGATACTTTGCGCCCCGTCGATGACGTGGTAGTTGGTCAGAATATGGCCGTCGTCATCCAGCACAAACCCGGAGCCGGCCCCTTCTTCGGGAATGACCTCGAAAAAGAAGCTGCGACGCAAAACCTGTGTGGTCACATTAACCACCGATGGCGCGACATCATTGTAAACCTCAATCACGCGCTTTTCCTCAAAATCCAACCCCAGCTGATCAATGAGGGCGGTTGTATTGATTAACTCTTCTATAGCTAACGGTGTGGGCGGCGGCAGCGGCGTCGAAGTTGGTGTGGGGGTAGGCGTCTCGGTTGGTATGGCCGTCGGCGACGGCGGAGCCAGGGACACTTGCATCTGGCCCAAATTACAGGCCAGCAGCGGCACAACCAACAGCATCGTTAACAGGAACCTTAGATGGCCCCGATTGTGGATAAGTTGACCGACCATTAGAGATATCGTCCCCCTTTCATAGAAGTGTCTTACCTTTGAATATACCACAACTTACTTGAAGATGGCAGCGTAAGACGCTAACGCGCCCCAGACCAGTAACGTCAATAACGTTAATACACTTACCCCCAGGCCGATCTTCCAAATCACCGGATCAAACACAAACTCCACCGTAAACTGCCCGGCCGGCACATAGACCGCCCGAAAGGCATAATTAGCCCGTTCCAGCGTGGCCGGCTGTCGGCCGATGGTCGCTCGCCAGCCGGGGTAGTAGGCATCCGACAGCACCAGGTAGCCGGGCTGGTCGGTCTCGACGGCCACGACGACCCGATGAATATCGTAAGCGACGACGGCCAGGGAACTGTTCGGCTGCGTATCGAGCGGCTGCCCGCCTTCCAAAATCACCGTTGTGGCCGGGTCGAAGGCCTCATCGCGGATGGCCTCCCAGGCGGCATCGTGATCAGGCACGACCACCGACTGCCCCACAAAAAGGACTCGAGCCAGCGCCGACTGGTTGAGATAAATGTTGATCTGCGGATCGCCCTCAAAAACCGAGACGATATTGCCGTCGGCCGGCGCGCCGGCTTTACTGGCGATGATGTACTTGATGCCCAGAAAATTGTAGCGCCCTGTACTGCGCGGCGGCGCACCGCTCCAGTACAGCGTCGTATCGGCCAGCGTCAGCGGATTGTACAAGCCCCAAGCATCGTACTGGCCATGAAGCAGGGCCGTGTCCGGCTGCCAGGCGTGCCAGACATCGGT
>JAGRCC010000576.1 GCA_020433785.1 Anaerolineae bacterium | reverse complement strand
CGGACGAAATCGACTACTGCAACGGGCGTGTGCCGTCGCTGGCGGCTCGCTGGGCGGCCAAAGAGGCGGTGGCCAAAGCCCTTGGCACCGGCATCGGCGATGTGGGCTGGCGCGACATTGAAATTGTCAACGACGCTCGCCAGTACCCCTCCGTTGAACTACACGGCCCGGCCCGCGAATTGGCCGATCGGCGCGGCATCGCCGGCTTCATCATCAGCCTGTCGCACACTCGCGATTACGCCGTGGCCTTTGTAATGGGCACCCCGGCCGGGCTGAACGGCGCTCATTAACACTAGACCTTATAACTTAGGTTCGATAATTTAAGTCGAGGATCTCATTTCGTAGCCGCAGGCGAAGAAATCCCTCAGACGTTGCTATTAATGAAGCCTTCGCCGGGAAAAATAGGCGTTGTCGCTTCAAATTTCCCCAACCAGACCCTTTTTCATTGTATTGTCACGGGGATTTCTCCGCTATCGCTGCGAAATGACATGAAGCCTATGTATTTCCAAACTTAGGTTATGAGGTCTTGGGATGTCTCGCCTCTACGGCCGAACAACCTCGAACTTCTCCCCTTCCCGCTGCGTTAAATCCACTACAACCACCTGCCCGCCAAAACCCTCGACATTATCTTTGGCCTGCACGATCACCTGCGTCATATCGTCGGGAATGGTGATGCCGCTCTGGCTGCGAGTAAACGGCTGCTCAGTATCGTGCGGGTGCAGCAATATGCGCTCGCCCAACACGTTGCCGGCCAAATCGACCACTTGCCAGGCGTCGGCATAATCATCCCAGCCCTGATCATTGTGGCGCACCGTGGTATCGAACCGCCACGTACCGTCGCTGCTCTGCGTGGCGGTCACAAACACTACCTGCGCATAATCGAGATCGGGGTTGCCTTCAGGCACAGCCGCCGGTTCGTCCGTGGGCGGCACAGCCGCCGCCTCGGTTGCAATCGTTGGTATTTCGGTGGGGA
Organism: Anaerolineae bacterium; assembly: GCA_020433785.1. Next base: position 1,504 of record JAGRCC010000576.1, on the reverse strand, counting down.
CATCGGTGGGTGTGGCCAGCGGTTGGACCTCGGCGGGTGTCACGGCCGGCGCATCGGTGGGGGTGGGTAGTGGAGGCTCGTTCGCCTCGGCGGCCGGCTCCGCTGTCGCCGCCGATCCACAGGCGGTGAGGGTTAGGATTAGTATGAGGGAAACAATGGTAAAATATTGCATACTTTCTCCTTCATACTTAATCACCACGGTTCAAAGCAATCATAATTCCGCTGGACGGCAATGCGACCGTTTCTAAATTCAAAGAACATGGCAAAATGGGCTTTCATTTCATACCCTACCGGTAGACTCCCCAACGGAATGGCCAAAACCCCGACCCACTCCGCTTCAACAGCAACCTGATCGCCATCGGCGACGGCGGATTTGACGGTATAACTTTGTTGCTTGAGGATGTGCTGGCCCTCTTCTGACCGTTTCTTCATCGTCGCCAGGTCGCTCCGACCGCCCGCCGGATTGAGTTTATTGGGCAGTTCAATTTGGATGGCATCCTCGGTGAAGAACCGGCCCAGACTTTCGCCGGCTTCGCCATCGGCTAAGGCTTGCAAGTATTCTCTGACCAACAAGATATTATCGTTTTGTGTCATGTGAAATTTCCTCCTCATCGCTATTAAACATCAATTTGTTCAGGACGGAGCACTTGGGGTAAATTGGCCTTATGATAGGGTGTTGATAGGGGCGCGGATATCTCTTCCGGGGTCAGACTTTGTTTTTCGGCAAGCTTCAGGAAGCCTTGGACGGTATACCGAGTAGTTACTTTATCCAGTAGACAACGCATTCGGCTTAGTCTCTTGCTCCTCAAGCGCCATTAAGTCTACATCTGCCCACTCATCCCAAAGCGCGGCTTTTTTCTCATCGGGCAAAGCGTGGTATTGCCCCAACGTTAAATCACCCAGAAAGGGGTCATCTGGAGATAAAGGTTCGTTATCTAAAGCCGCTAAAACCTCTGTCTGCAAACGAGCAATATTGGCCTGAGTCTGCGCCGCGGTTCTAACACGTGGTTGGGCTGCTATTTGACGCAAACTGGGCACCAGATCAAGAAGCCGCTCCTGATCAGCTTCGTCCATTTGTTTGATAACCGCCGCTATTTGTTCAACACTGACGGGCAAAGCGAAAACTAAGTCCGACATAATTCATCCTTATTTTCAGATATACCTATTTTATCATAGGTTTAGCGGTTTTCAAATCTAATTTTTACCCACGTCTTTAATGAGTAGCGCATAAATCGAAGTTTCTCTGAGGCGAGGTTGAATTTTGCCTGACTTCGCTTCAGCGGTCAGTGAGCGTAGAGCATAGATCGGATTGAGGCACGAAACCCGACGGATACCAATGAATGTGTTGGGTCTCGTATCTCGACCCAACCTACGACTTACCGAAAAATTCAAGCTGGCCACCCTATGCGAATAGGCGTGATGTTCTAATCATAACGGTGATAGAACCTTCCCACCATCCCGAACAACGTGTTCCGACGTGACACCTACCTTCCCACCATTCCGA
>JAGRCC010000575.1 GCA_020433785.1 Anaerolineae bacterium | reverse complement strand
ATCATCTTAACGTGGCGGTACTGCTGAGACCATTGATCGATTTGGTAGCCGACGCCGCTGTTGTCGCCAAAACTATGGAATGTAATAATACCTGTAACCTCTTTCTGGCTAATTACGCATCTCCTGATGGGTGGTTTGATTGTAATTCAGAGAGTATAGCACGGTTAAGAATGGGTGACAATCTTAAAGACGATGAGCCGCGTACTTAACTTTTAGCCTTAAGCTTGATTGCTAAATAGAGTTGTGGTATCGTCAAAGAAAAGAATTTACGACTTTTCAAATAAACTTAATGCAAGGCCGAATCCTTTTTACTGAAATAAAGACTTATTGAGTAAGGTGGATCACCCCGAAAGGAGACCCCCGAACTGTGGCAGATGAACCTTCACTGCTGGAGCGGATCAAACGACACGATCAACAGGCTCTGGCTGAAGTTCACGACCGTTACTTCAACCAGATCTATCACTACATCAACTACCGCCTGGGCGACTCCGACTCAGCCGCAGACCTAGCGGGAGAAGTATTTTTAGCCTTGATCAAGGCGTTAAAGAATGGAAAACCGCCCAAAACTTCGCTAAGTGGTTGGCTTTACGCTGTGGCTCGAAATTTAACGGCTGACCATATCCGGCAAAAAGTAACCACCGTACCGTTGATCGAAGATTTAGAGGCTGACACGCCCTCTTTGACCGATCAAATCTATATTGCCCAATTGACGCCTACTCTCAAACAGGCCATTTTGGAACTAACCGACGAACAGCAGCACGTCATCGCGCTGCGGTTTGGACAAGGTTTGAGCTTGGCTGACACGGCTGAAATCATGGATAAATCAGTAGGAGCAGTGAAAGCCCTGCAGCATCGCGCCTTAACCTCGCTGGCTCGCCTGATGCCGTTGGAGGTTCACCAAGATGGATAGGTTTGAGTCGATTTTGGATGAGAGTATCTCGGCATTGCAGGCCGGTGTGCCTATTGAAGAGATTTTGGCTGAAGCTCCTGACTATGCGCAAGAATTACGCCCCCTACTCTATGCGGCCATGGTTTTAGCCGACCCCAATCCGTCCTTAGTTCCTGAGGAACGAAAAGAATCGCTGCGAACGCAATATCTGGCCCAAGCCGCCGCCCTCCCTCCCCTATCACCGCCAACAATCGGCGATAAAATGCAGGCCGTCTTTCGGATAATGCAACGACGGCTCACCAGAGGGGCGCTCTTCAACGATCTGGTGACGGTCAGCCTCACGGTGATGTTGACGTTAATCATGACCGCTTTAATTATCAGTTTCGCCGCCCGAGATAGCATCCCCGGCGATCTGCTATACAGCGCTAAACGCATTTCAGAAAACATCCGCTTATCTGTAACCTTTGATGACCAGCAACACCTGGAATTAGAGAACACCCTTAATCGTGAGCGTATCGCCGAGATCGAACAACTAATCCAGCTCGATAGAGCGGCGGTGGTTCAATTTAAAGGGGTATTAGATACCAAAGGTGAAACCCTGTGGGTCATCGAAGGGCTAACCGTTTTTCTGCCCGAAGGTGGCCTGGTGATTCAGGGCGATCCGCAGGAGGGCGATATGGTGGAGGTGGTTGGGTTTCTCAGAACCAATAAGGTCTTGATTGCTGACGCGATTACCAAAGAAGTTAGTAGCCCATAAGGACTATATACACATTTTGATGATGGATTAAACTGAAGAGGGATTATTCATCTATAAACAAGACATTCTCATTTTTCTGTGCTACAATGGAAGTAACCAGTCTAAGTCTGGCGAATTAATGGCCGGTACTTGGGCTGAAAAATCTATGAGAAAGGAGGCCGAAAATCTAGATGTTATATTTACCTCAAGAAGAAGGACAAGGACTAGTTGAATATGCACTCATTTTGGTTTTAATTGCAGTTGTGGTTATTGCTATTCTCCTTGTACTTGGCCCGGTTGTTGGCAATGTCTTCAGCAACATCGTATTTGTTATGTCTAACCCTCGTGGGGCCGGCGGCGTTTGGGGGAATTAACCATCCCGCCAACTGTGGTGAGGTAATATAAAAGTCAACATAACTTGTAAAGCTTGTCAATACTCTTAAATACTTTATTTATCTAATTACGGTATCATTTTACCTGATTTATTAAGCGATACATCTTATACTTAGCTCACCACCAAAAAGTCTTATGCTAAATTTATGGCATAAGACTTTTTTGATTCGGTCGGTTGGAAATATTTAGTTAACTATTTTGTTATTAAAATTTAATAAAGCCGGTATATACTAAGACCAATAGAAGGTTTTACCCATTACAATACAACTACAATCTTATCGAGGTGTTATATGTCCGACAAGTTAGAGAAAGCTACGTTGGGTGGGGGCTGCTTTTGGTGTACCGAAGCAGTATACCAAGATTTGAAAGGCGTACACAAAGTGGTCTCCGGCTATGCCGGCGGTCGGGTCGAAAACCCCACTTACCATCAAGTTTGCACTGGGAGAACCGGTCATGCCGAAGTTATTCAGATCACATTTGACCCGGAAATTATTTCCTTTGAGGATTTGCTGTATGTATTCTGGCGAACGCATGATCCGACAACCTTAAATCAGCAAGGGGCGGATGTGGGCACCCAATACCGCTCGGTGATCTTTTACCATAATGAAGAACAAAAAGCCCTGGCCGAAAAATCAAAGGCCGAGACCGACGCCTCCGGCTTGTGGTACAATCCCATTGTGACGGAAATTTCACCGTTCACCCAGTTTTACGAGGCCGAAGGGTATCACCAAAATTACTTCAATCAGAATTCCAACCAGCCGTATTGCCGAGTGGTGATTGATCCGAAGGTGCGGAAATTCAGAAAAGAGTTTCAAACGAGGCTTAAGGATGCCATGCCCAGCTAGATAGGTTTGTCGGTGCGGGCCGATGGTAAGGTAAGCAGCGGCGCTCCTCGCAGCGCGGTTTGCAGCGCAGCGCGGTCATCCCAGGGGTATTCGGTTTGGCCAAAACACATGCTCTGCTCGTGACCCTTGCCCAAGGCAATAACCGTATCATTTGGTTGGGCCAGTTGAGTGGCAAAAAAGATGGCCTGGCCCCGATCAGGAATCCGGTGGAAGGTCAAACCTTCCACCGCTCCCCTGGCGGTCATTGCTTTGGCAGTTTCGTCAATGATGGCAGCCAGATTCTCGGTGCGGGGATCTTCAGCCGTAATGATGGTGATATCGGCTAGTTCGGCGGCAATCTCTCCCATAAGCCCCCGTTTTTCGACATCACGCAAACCAGCGCACCCAAAGACCGCAATCACACGCCCGATGGTGATCCGTCGCACCGCCGATAAGGCTCGTTTGAGTGAGTTAGGCGTGTGGGCAAAATCGACAATGGCTGTGAACGGCTGCCCCTCGTTGATTCGCTCCATGCGGCCTGGAATGCCGGGTAAGGCTGCAATCCCTTGCCTGGCTGCCGCTGTGGAAACCCCTAACACCTCAATAGCTGCGGTGGTCGCGGCTAGACAGTTGCTGATGTTATAATCTCCAATCAAACTGGTTTCAACCTCAAATGAACCCTTCGGATGACAAATTGTAAAAGTAGTTTTGTCCGGCACGAAAGATATATCGTGAGCGGTTAGCACGGCATCCGGGTGATCGGCCACGCTGTAGCCTAACCAGTTTACGCCAAGCGGCGCCAATCTGGCTTTGAGATAGTCATAAGACCAATCGTCACAATTAAGAATAGCGGTTTTAGGGATATCTTTAGCGGCCGCCGTGGCCAGCGACTCAAACAGCGAGGCTTTGGCTGCCCGATAGCTGGCCAGTGAGCCATGAATGTCCAGATGTTCGTGGGTGATATTAGTGACAACAGCTACGTCAAACTCGCAAGCAGTAACCCGATGCTGGGCCAAACCGTGTGAGGTGGTTTCCAACAGGCAGACCTCGGTCCCGGCCTCGACCATTTGGGCCAGATAGCGCTGCACGTCGGGTGCGTCAGGGGTGGTGGTATGCAGGCCGGTGTCCAAGACCGTATCGCCAATAATCGCATTGACGGTGTTGATCATGCTGACTTTTTTACCGGCAGCGCGGAGGATGTGATACAAAAAATTGGTGGTCGTGGTTTTACCGTCGGTGCCGGTGATTCCAACCGTAACAATATGCCGGGCCGGGAAGTTGTACCAAACGGCGGCCAGATAGGCCAGGGCCTCGCGTCCACTGGGAACGACCACAACCGGGATTGAATTAGAGACCGGAATCAGCTGAGCGTCTTCACAAACAATGGCCGCGGCTCCTTTAGCCAATACCTCAGGAATAAAGCGATGACCATCGATGCTAACGCCCTTGTAGGCTACAAACAACGTCCCCGCAGTAACCTGACGGGAGTCGGCAGTCAAGTTGGTAATGTCGATTGACGATACATAACCGGTTTCAGCCCCCAACAGTCGGTAGTTGGGTAGCGCAGCTAACATGTCAGTGAGTTTAATAGGCATCTTCAGTAGCCAGCACTTCAACCGGTTTGGTATTAGGTTTTTCCAAAATATTGGGTAGCCATAAGGTAAAGGTAGAGCCTTTGCCCAGCTGACTGATCACCGTAATCTGCCCATCGTGGGCTTTCGCAATCCATTGGGCAATAGACAAGCCCAGGCCGCTCCCCGACTGATTTTCGGAGTCTTGGGCCTGGTAGAATCGCTCAAAAATGTGAGGCAATGCCGTTGGCGCAATTCCGCGACCGGTATCCGTGACCGTGACCCGCACCCACTCTTTGTCCCGATAAAGAGAAAGCGTAATCGAGCCATCATACGGCGTGTGTTTAATGGCATTGGTCATCAGGTTAATCAAAAGTTGTTTTAGGCGGTCGGGGTCACCCCGCACAATAGCCTGATCCTCATGGCCCAGATGAATGGGAACGCCATTGGCAATGACGCGGGCCTGCCGGTAGACCTCAAGAATAACCGTGTCTAGTTCAACCGGTTCCAAGCGCAAACTCAACCCGGCATCGGCCTGCGACAACAGTAGCAGGTCGGCCACTATGCGCGACATCCGATCGAGTTCGCTGTCAATGATGCTCAGGGCTTCGCTTAATTCGGACGGGTCGTTGGCCGCACCCCGCCTGAGCAAATCGACATTACCGCGAATGGCGGTGAGGGGAGTACGCAGTTCGTGAGAAACATCAGCGCTCAAGCGAATCTGCGCCTGAAAGAATTTATCGAGCCGCTCCAACATGCTGTTAATCGTGCTGGTCAACCGACTTATTTCATCATTGGTTTTAGGAACAGGCAGTCGTTGTTTTAAATCCTGGGCGCCCATTATTCGAGCCGCGGTCTGGGTGAGCTTATCGATGCGACGCAGCGCCGTCCAGGCTAAGAATGCGCCCACCAACGCCGCAATGACCAGGGTAATGACTATCCCACTAATTAGAAACAAAAGCATCATTTGGAGGGTTGTTTCGATGGTTTTCATCGATTGGCCCACTTGAACCGCGCCGACAACTTGCGACGGCGGGCCGGCAATGATCGGCGCGCTGTAGACGCGAATCGGCGTATCGTCGATCATGACTGTTCTATAAACTGCCTGACCATTGTGATTGATAGTATTAATCTCATCGTGGTTCGGAAAACGGCGCTTCTCCACATTCTCCGTAGCCGACACGATCTTGCCTTCGGTATTGATCACTTGGATAAAAATAGCAGGGGACGAGAAAACATTGAGGTCCGGCAGCACGACTTTGCCGGTTTCCATAAAACGTGCCTCACTGGAAATTTGGTTGCCGACCTGGAGGGCGCGGTCCTTTAAATTACGATCGACCTGATCGCGCAGCGTGTACGACAGCACGGCATACAACAGCGTTCCGAACGCGATCAAGATCGCGCCTAAGAGAAAGGTATACCACAAAGTTAAGCGAATACGTATGGGCATAAGTCGGCCAGAGAATGATCAGGAGTTATCAACAGCAAAAATACCGGTCACTTGAAGCGTGAAACCAATTATAAAATACGCAACTAATTTTCGCGTAAGGCGTAACCTACGCCGCGAACCGTATGCAGCAGGCGAGGCTCGTTATTTTCCTCAAGTTTAGAGCGCAAATAGCGCACGTAAACTTCAATAATATTCGACTCGCCGCCGAAATCGTAGCCCCAAATGCGGTCATAAATTTGGTCGCGAGTCAAGACCTGGTTGGGGTGACGCATAAACAGCTCCAACAGATCATACTCTTTGGCGGTCAGTTCGATGGTGCGGTCGGCCCGTTTGGCCATGCGGGTGGTGGGATCGAGTGTTAAGTCCGCAAAGTGCAGCGGCGCATCGGATTCGATCGGCGCTCGACGCCGCCCTAAAGCGCGCACCCGGGCCAGCAGCTCTTCGAACGCGAACGGTTTGACCAGATAATCGTCAGCGCCAGCTTCCAGGCCGGCCACCCGATCAGGTACGGCATCTTTGGCGGTTAACATCAAGACAGGGGTTTGCAGCTCGCCCTCTCGAATTTGCCGGCAGACGGTCAACCCATCGATACCGGGCAGCATGATATCCAAAATAATCAAATCCGGTAGTTCCCCGAAGGCCATGTCCAGCCCGGTTTCACCGTCGGCAGCAACAATCACGTTATAGCCTTCGTGCCGTAAACCCCGTTTAATAAAGTTAGCAATTTGAGGTTCATCTTCAACAACTAAGATTTTGTTGTTCATGGGCAGGCGCTCTCTCCTTAGCCTTGTCGGCAAAACAATTATAATAGCTAAGTATTAGACAAAAATAAAAAATTCGCGTATTTCAGCCGATTAGGCGACTGGCACTTAATCGTATTGAGCATCAACGCCGGTCACCTTCAACATTACATATTTGCACCCATCAGGCCGGCTCGACTAATTCCAAACGGCCCATCGCCACCGAGAAGAGTTTGGCTCGCTGCCGGAAATCGGAGCTAAAGTCCTCCCAATCGGTGGTGGTTAGTAGGGCTTGTCCGGCCTGATCAACGATATTGATAACCTGCTGGCGGCGATTGGCATCCAGTTCACTCATCACATCATCGAGCAGAAGTACCGGCGTTTCGCCGGTGGACTGCTTCATTAGAATTACCTCGGCCAGTTTGGTGCTAAGGGCGGCAGTGCGCTGCTGGCCCCGCGAGCCGTACATGGTCATGTCAATGCCATCGACCAAAAAATGAAAATCGTCACGATGTGGGCCGACCAGCGTTACCCCCCGGCTAATCTCTTCTGATCGGGCGTTGATCAAATAGCTTCGGAACGTTTCGCGCACCTCTTGAAGCGGGGGAGCAGCCGTGCTGTACGGCACCAGTTCTTCCATTATAAGTGGGAGTTGGTAGTTGGGCTGGGGGCGCTGATACAGGTCGAAGCTAGGAGCGTAGTGTAAACGCAGCCCTTCACGCCCGCCGCTTAATTCGCGATGGCGCTGACGAGCCACGGCATCGAGATCCAGAATGGTGTTATGGCGATTGACCATCAAGGCGGCTCCGTCACGGGCCAACTGTTCGTCCCAGTAGAAAAGTTGGTCGGGGTTGCTATTACGCTTGAATAACTCTTTGAGCAAGGCGTTGCGTTGGGTCAGGACCTTGTTGTAGCGGCTCAGAGCGGCGCAGTAATCAGGGTTGATCTGGCACAGGGTGCTGTCGAGATAGCGCCGGCGGATGCCAGGTGAGCCGGTGACCAACTCGATATCTTCGGGCAAGAACATAACCGTATTGAGTTTGCCGATGATATCCATGGCCCGTTTCTTGGCGCCGTTAAAACGAATATCCTTCCGGAAGTTATTTCCTTCACGTATCACGGTGATGGCAATTTTGAACGTATCGGCCCGGGTTTTGACGGTTGCTTCAACGCGGGCAAACGGCAGCGTTTCCTGCCTGAGAATAATCCAATTGATCAACTGCTGATCAGAACGCGTATGAACACTGCGGGTGGTAGACAAAAAATAGATAGCCTCGAGCAAGTTGGTTTTGCCGTTGGCGTTGTCGCCGCGCAGCAAAACAGGACCAGATGGCAAATCGAGGGTCAGGCGACTATAGTTTCGGTAGTTGGTTAGGGATAATTGGCTGATGTACACAGTAGAGGGATTATAGCATAATCCCGCTCATTTTGCAGAACTCTTACGCTTGGGGAACGCTCAACCGGTTGATGTGGTACAGTGTTTGCAAACGCTCTTCAGCGTGCTGGCGAGTTGTTTGCAGGCCGTGCAACCCTCCGAACCCTTCGATGATGAAGGAGGCTGAAACCGTTCCGTACAACGCCGCTTGCAGGGGATCGCGCGTCTCGCAGTAACCGATGGAGAAGCCGCCGCAGAAGGAGTCGCCTGCGCCGGTCAGGTCATCGACATCGGCCGGATAGGGCAGTACCTGGTGGAAGCAATCACGCAGGCGATCATAGATGGCGACGCCGTGATCGCCTTGCTTAACGGCCACAATTTTAGGCCCGCGCGCCGCAATTTCCCGGCAGAAGCGTTCAGCGTTGTGTTTGGGCATCATACTATCCGCTTCAACTTCACTGGGCATAAAGGCATCGACCCGACTGAGAATTTTCAGCAGACCGGGGTCGTCGAAGGTTTCGACCGGATAGGGTAAGATATCCATCGAGACAAAAATATGGGGTTTATCTTGAAGGAAATCGATCCAGGCAAACATCGTTTCCATGCGCATGGGCGAGAGATGGATCGAGTCGATGTGCCATAAATCAGGAGGCAGTTCGTGTGGGAGCGGTGAGCTGCGGAGATGAACGCGGCGAGCCGCTTCGCTAAAGCGGGCAGCCTCTTCCGCACTTAGGGGTCGGCTGCTGTAAGGGCTGGGGGTTAACAAAACAACTTCGGTATTGCGAGAGAAGTAACGCCGGTAGCCGCTGACTTCATAAATGGTCCAGGCGCGTAGAGTTTCCTCGTCCTTTTGAACCAGGCCAGCAATATTAATATCGCTTTGAGCCAGGGTGGCAGTATATTCAGGCGGCCAATCATAGCCAACCACAGCCATAATACCGACCTGGTTTGACCAGATATTGGCTCCAACAGCAGCATATAAAGCATTACCGCCGGGGTCAGCCATGCTGGTTCGACCGTCGGCATACACGGTGTCATTCAGCGCTAGTGACCCCACGCACAGATGTTTCGTACTCAATATTTCCTCCCCAAACTGCGCTGCCAGAATATCATGAGTCTTGGCTGCTGTCAATGAGACTATTGGTGCATTTGACCCCAAGTTTTGAAGTTGTAATAATTTACTTACAATTGATTTTACATTAACGTGGAGGGATTACAATCGAGCTACTTAAAAATATCCAGCATCAGGCAAAGGATGAGTAATGACCAAATTGATCATTGTTGAGTCGGCGAAAAAGGCGGGGACGATTAAGGGCATGTTGGGCGCAGAGTTTGTGGTCAAAGCAACCAGCGGCCATATTTTGGAAATGCCCGCCGATGATATGCATGTCAACCTGGAAAATTTCACCCCCACCCTGCATCTCATTCGTGGCAAAGGCAAAAAATTAGAGGAACTCCGTAAAGCCGCCGCTAAAGCCGAAGCAATCTATCTGGGCACCGATATGGATCGCGAGGGCGAAGCCATTGCCCAGCACGTGGCCGAGCGTCTGGGCCAGCAAGTGGCGAACAAAATCCGGCGCATCACCTTCACCGCTATTACCCGTAGCGATCTGCAGGCGGCGTTGGCTTCGCCCCGCTCGATCAATCTCAAGCTGGTTGAAGCCCAAACGGCGCGCCGCGTCACCGACCGGCTGGTGGGTTATATGGTCAGCCCGGTGTTATGGAAAGGACTGTCCGGATTGCGTCGCCTGTCCGCCGGTCGGGTGCAGTCGCCCGCGTTATGGCTGGTAGTCGAGCGAGAGCGGGCCATTCGGGTGTTTGTACCGGAAGAGTGGTGGAGCATCGAGGCCGAACTCTCCAAAACCGTCGATCCTAACCACCAAAAATTTTGGGCGACCTTGTTCAAGATCAAGGGTCGCAAACCGGAGCTAAAGACGGAAGCCGATGCTCAAAAAGTACTGGCCGACTTGAGCGGCGCTACCTGGCGCGTATTGAATGTGGACAAGGGCACGCGCATCCGTAAACCTTACCCTCCTTTCACGACTGATTCAATGCAGCAGGCTGCGTCGAGCCAGCTAGGCTTTAATCCCCGGCTGACGATGAAGATAGCTCAAGAACTATACGAAGGCGTGAAGCTGGGCGAAGGCAAAGCCGTCGGCCTGATCACCTACATCCGCACCGACAGCGTGGCGGTTGCCCCCGAAGCGCAGCAAGCCGCCCGGGCCGTAATCGCCAAATATTTCGGCGAAGGCTACCTACCGGCCAAATCGCCGATTTACCAGACCCGCGACAAGACAGCTCAGGAAGCCCACGAAGCTATTCGCCCGGTTGATCCCTGGAAAACGCCGAAGGGCATCGAAGCGTATTTAACCCCGCCGCAGTATCAGCTTTACCGGCTGATCTGGCGACGGTTCATTGCCAGCCAGATGAAACCGGCCATCTACGATACCGTCACCGTCGATATCGAAACGATCATCGCCGGCAGTTCGACCCAGTATCTATTTCGCGCCACCGGCAGCACGCTCCGCTTTGCCGGCTTTTTGAAAGTTTACGGCGTCGATGCCGATGCCGAGGA
>JAGRCC010000574.1 GCA_020433785.1 Anaerolineae bacterium | reverse complement strand
AATTACGAATTTTGACGAGCAAATGGTCATCGTTTGGCATAGTCTCTCCTCTGTTTGGTTGTACTAAGGCGCATTTCAAATGTTGGGGTTTTTGTAGGACAAACTTAAGTTTGTCCTACAAAAACCCCATTATTGAATTAATACTACGGCACGATGATTAGATGTTGAGGGGTGGTGGTTAGAACCTCGCAGCCCGACTCGGTCAGCAGAGCCGGATTTGAGACAAAATAATCACCCCGGCCGGTTCCCATTAGCCACGACAGCAGGTGAAAGGTCATCCCCGCCTGAAGGACCAGGTTGCTGTCATGGCGCAAGCCGGTGACCGTACTGCCGCCGACCCAACTGGGCGGAAATCCCAGACCGACCAGATAGCCGCAGTGATGCCGCCGGTAATGCGCCAGCCCGGCTCGATCGACCGCATCTTGCCAGGCGCGGTAGACCTGGCTCGCCGTTGCGCCAGGGCGGATGGCCTGCACGGTATTATGAAAGGCTTCGAGGCAGACCGGCTCGATAGCCTGTGTTTCCAGCGGCGCTCGCCGGATATAAATCAGTCGCCCCATGGGCGCGTGGTAGCGGCGCACACAGCCGGACAGCTCGATAAAGAGGGCGTCGCCCGCCTCCAGGCGGCGGTCGGTCCAGGTGGTGTGCTCCTCGCCCAGGCGCGGCGTTGATCGGATGAAGGGACTGAAGCCCGGCACCTCGCCCCCGGCCAATACCATGGCCCGCTGCACCTCTGCGGCAATCTCCCGTTCGCTGACGCCCACGCCCGCCGCGTTAATCGCCGCTTGCGTCATCGCATCGCTGACGACCGCGGCCTGACGGACATAGGCTTGTTCACGCGGCGATTTGACCTGTCGTATAGCGTCGATGAGGCCCGACACATTTAAAAAGAGGGCGTCGGGTAAGCCGGTGGTGATACCCTCTATAATGAAGGGTGGTAAGCTGGCGCTCTTCTTCTCGACGCCCAACCGGGCCGAGGCCAACCCCATCTGCCGCAGCGTGTTGACCGTAACCGCCGCCGAATCATCGCTGTCGGCAAAACCCACAAAATCGGCCCGGTCGCCGACTTGGTTGGTGATGGTGATCTGCTCCATCGCGCGGGTGATGAGCGTTAGCCGGCCCTCACGCGGCACAATGAGCAGGTGGTAGGCAAAGTAGCCGTGATGATCCAGCCCAATCAGGTAGTAGATGTTCTCCGGCACGGAGACCAAACAAGCATCGAGATCGCGTTCGGCCAGGCGCTGCCGAACTGTGTGGAGACGCGCGTCGTACTCCTCGTTTGAGAAAAAGCGTTGCTCAGTCACTCCCCGCCCCGGCCCTTAATCCAACGCCTGATCCAGATCGGCGATAAGGTCTTCGACATCCTCGATGCCGGTTGAGTAGCGGATCAGGCTTTCCGGAATGCCCATCGCGGCCCGTTCCTCGCGAGTGCATTCGACGTGGCTGGTGGTGGCCGGCGGGCCAACGATGGTTTCAACCGCGCCCAGGTTGGCCGCCGCGTGAGCGTAACGCAGGCGCGGCAGGAAACTGCGAACGGCCTCAAAACTATTTTCCTTCAACATGAAGCTCAACATACCGCCAAAGCCGCGCATCTGCTGGCGGGCGATGGCGTGATTTTCGTGCGACTCGAGGCCGGGGTAGAACACGCGCTCAACGCGCGGGTGGGCCTCCAGGAATTGAGCAATCTGCATGGCGCTTTGGTTCTGCTGTTTAACTCGCAGGCTTAAGGTTTTCATGCCGCGCAGCAGCAGGTAAGCCGCCATCGGGTGGAGCGTTGCGCCGTTGATTTCGCGGTAGTGGTAGATCGGCTCAACCAGCTCTTTCGCCCCGCAAATCACCCCGCCGAGCGCGTCGGCGTGGCCGCCTAAAAATTTGGTGGCGCTGTGCAGCACCAGATCAGCCCCCAATTGAAGCGGGTTCTGGTTGATGGGGGTGGCGAAGGTGTTATCGACAATGACAATGGCGCCGGCCTGGTGGCCGGCCTTAGCCAGTCGAGCCAAATCGGTGACTTTGACGGTCGGGTTGGTGGGGCTTTCCAGGTACAGGACTTGACAGCCTTTGGCAATCTCGGCCTCAATCTGGTCGTGATCGGTGGTGTTGCACAGTTGGACGTCTACCTTGAAGCGCGGCAAAAATTCGATAAAGATTTTGTTGGTGCCGCCGTAAGTGTCCTTGATCGAGACCACCCGGTCGCCGGGCGACAGAAAGGTGAAGAGGGCGCTGCTGATGATGCCCATGCCGGTCGAGGCGCTGGTGGCGGCCTCGGCTCCTTCCAGCAGCCGGACCTTTTCTTCGAAGGCGTGGACGGTCGGGTTGGTGTTGCGCCCGTAGATGT
>JAGRCC010000573.1 GCA_020433785.1 Anaerolineae bacterium | reverse complement strand
CGCGACACCCTGTTTTTTGAAGACACCAGCGGCAACGAGTTGTGCAAGATTCAGGAACGGATGTTGCGCATTAAAGACAGTATGGAAATCGAAGGTCCCAATGGTGAGCGGCTGGCCATGGTCAAAAAGGCACTCATCACGCCCCTGCGTGATCGATGGGTGGTAAAAATCGGCGATGGCCCGGACCTGAAGGTGCAGGGCAACATTTTGGACCACGAGTACGATATCAGCGAAGACGGCGACAAGATTGCCGAGGTATCGAAAAAATGGTTCCGTCTGCGCGACACGTACGGCGTACAGGTCGCACAAGGTCAAAACGACATCCTCTTGCTGGCGGTAACCGTCGCCATTGACATGATGGCGCACGATTGAACCTAGTGCACTGAGGCATAAATAGCCCCCCAGTTCGTAGTAATGGCTTTAGCCGTTTCGGTAAGCAACATCGCTAAAGCGGTTACTACGAACTATTGAGTTGTTACTTACGCCATGGTGTACTAGGGGGTAATATCACCCACTTTAGTTTTTGAACTTGGTTTGTATAGGGAGTTGGACAGTCTCGATTGAGACGACAACGACAATAAAAATTTATTGGAGCGACGAAGTTTGCTTTGTCATCCGGGTTAGGGTCAAAGTAAACTTTGACGCTCCAGGTTTTTATTTTATACGAGGAGGTTTCACAGTGACCGATCCACTGCCGTCCTGGCGCGATACCCCAACCAAACAGGCGATATGTGATTTTGTCGCCGCTGTGACCGATGAAAACGGGCCACATTACGTCCCGCCCGCCGAACGTATTGCCACTCTTGACAACGATGGCACCCTGTGGTGCGAAAAGCCGATGTATATCCAGCTCGACCATCTGCTGCGCAAGATGGCCGTTCTGGCGAAAGATGACCC
The DNA here is from genome assembly GCA_020433785.1 of Anaerolineae bacterium. Next base: position 13,143 of record JAGRCC010000573.1, on the reverse strand, counting down.
GTCGCTGCGCACAAAACAGCCGTGGAAAGCCGTTTGGGAGAAGGACTACGCCTGGCTCGGCGGGGCCATGACCAAACATTATCAGGGCGACGACAGCGATCTACACGTATTGCTGGGTGGGATTCTCTCCGTATCCGAAGGCCGGCCCCCCGAGGAGATCGAAACCGAGGCCAAGGCGTTTATCGAGCGCGAACATCATCCAAGTCTGGGCTTGCTCTATCGCAACTGCATTTATCAGCCCATGCTGGAACTGCTGCGGTACCTTGAAGACAACGGCTTCACCAATTATATTGTGTCGGGCGGCGGGCGCGACTTCATGCGTGGCTTTGCCGCTGACCTGTATGGCATACCCCGGGAGCGCGTTATCGGCAGTACCGTCGCCTACCGTTATGTTGAAGATGAAGGCCGGAGTGCCATCGTGCAGCAAGCCCAATTGGATGTTATCGATGATGGGCATGGCAAGCCGATCCAGATCTGGAATGTCATCGGTCGCCGGCCGATCCTGGCCGCTGGTAACTCCAACGGTGATTTGCCGATGATGAACTTTACCGGTGACACGTCAAGGCCGGCGCTGCGGCTGCTGGTGTTGCACGACGATGCCGAGCGAGAATTTGATTATGTTAGCGGTGCGGAGCAGGTCTTGGAAAAAGCGCAAACAAATGGCTGGACAATCGTCAGTATGAAGAATGATTTTGAAGTGGTATTTCCTAAAGAATAAGCCCAATTCATGGGGCAGGCCTGGCCCATTTACTCTGGAGACATTTATGTTGGAATCACTCAAGTTCAATAAAGAAACCTTGGGCCCGGATTTGGGCGCGGGCTTGACGGTGGCCCTGGTTAGCATCCCGGAAGGGATGGCGTATGCGCTGGTCGCCGGCGTGAATCCCATCTATGGCCTGTACACCGGCATTGTGACGACGATCGTGGCCTCGTTGACGGCCAGTACCTCGCTGCTGATCGTGACGCTGACCAACGCTATGGCGCTGGTGGCGGGCGAGCAGTTGCTCGGGCTAGGCGAGGATGCCGATCCCGTTCGGGCGCTGTTCACCCTGACCTTGATGACCGGTGTGATTATGTTCGGGCTGGGCCGGTTTAAGCTGGGCGGGGTGATCCGTTACGTTTCGCGGGAGGTGATGAGCGGTTTTATCTTCGCCACGGCCCTGCTGATCATTCTGGGGCAGTACAAAGATCTGGTAGGCTATGCTTCGACACTGGAGACGAATAAGCTGTTTAAAGCCATAGACATCACCCTGCACGCCGGCAGTTGGAACGTGCCCGCCGCGGTTGTAGGCTTCGGTTCGATCCTCGTCCTGCTGCTGCTGAAGCGATCGCCATTTAAGAAATGGGCCGATATTGCCATCATCCTGTTGGCAACGCTCTTTGTGGTGCTGATCGGCTGGGAACGCGTTGAATTGGTGGGCGATATCGCGACGGTTCCCCGGGGGTTAGCCGCCCTGCCCAAACCGGTGCTGCCCGACTTCAGCCTGATCCCGGCTTTGATTTCAGGCGCGATCGCGGCCGCGGTCGTTGGGTTGGCCGAAAGCTCCGGCATCGCCGCTGCCTTCCCTAACCGGGACGGGTCACGTTCGGATATGTCGAAAGATTTTGCCAGCCAGGGATTAGCGAATCTGGTGGGGTCGTTTTTTCAGGGAATGCCGGCCAGCGGCTCGCTCTCGCGCACCGGCATCAACCGCAGCGGCGGGGCGCTGAGTCGCTGGGGGGGCGTTTACAGCGGGGTCTTGCTGGCCGTTACCCTGGTCCTGTTTGGCGGTTACGCCGAGTTGATCCCCATGCCGGGGCTGGCCGCGCTGCTGATCGTGATCGGTTTGGAAGTTATGCTCAAGGAAGGCGCCGAGCTGATCGAAGCCTGGCAGGTGTCGCGGCTGAATACCCTTGTGGCTATCATTACTATCCTGGTGGGGGTGTTCACGGATCTGACCGTCGCCATTTTCACCGGGGTTATCCTGTCATTGCTGCTTTACACGTTTGTATCAGCGGGGCAATTTAAGGTCGTCACGCTGGTCCATGATAAAGACGGCAAGTGGTTCGAAAGCCCTCTGCCGGCAACATTACCCTCCAATCAGGTCACCATTATCGAAATCCGCGGCAATCTCTTTTTTGCCTCAGTCTATTCCTTCGATGAGTTGCTACCCGCGCCAGACGAGGCCGTGAATGCCGTCGTTATCCTGCGAGCCCGTGATCGGCGCCTGTCCAGCCTTACCGGGGTGAATTGGCTTGTTAAATATCATCATCAACTGACCGCCGCCGGGAATAAACTGATGTTCTCCGGGGTTGAGGATGAATTTATAGAAATCCTAAAAAAAGCTGAGGCAGTAGAGCGCCTGGGAATAGAGAATATTTTCCTGGCCGAAGCTCAGTTGTTTGCTTCAACTGAGAAGGCCCTGGCAGCGGCCCAGACCTGGCTGTCTACTCGCCACTCCACAGTAGAAACGGGCAGCGATGCCGTCTTGATCGAGGAGTAATCTACACTTGTAGCCCATCATTCGAAGGGAGACACCCTTGATTTCCCTTATGAACTTGTCAAAATAAGGATACATCTAACCGCAATATTCTTAGATTTTGACCGTAAGAAACAAAGTGAATCAAAGGAGAGAAACCTTGACAAAGATATCTATCAAGGTAAATGTGGTATGAAAAGCCAATCATTGAACCAAAAAGATACAGTCGTAGATGGTATATCACTTGGACTGCGAAGGTGGGGCACTCGCAGCTGGCTTTATCTGGGGATTATTCTTTTCGTCATTGCTATCGTTGCTTTTTTAGGGACCATTTCCGGACTGTTTGTGCCCTTGGTCATTGCCGTGATAGTGGGGATGCTCTGCTATCCTTTGGTAGATTTCCTGGCAGCACACCGAGTGAGCCGCACCATCGGCAGCCTGCTGGTCATCTTACTGGTGATGGCCGTGTGCATCGGCGTGGCCTGGCTTACGATAGTCAGCATTTATAGCCAGAGTGGGGAAATGGTGACCCAGCTTACAGCCGGACTGACGCAGCTTGCCACCATGTCAAATCTGGACGTGACCGCCGAAACGATTGCGGAAATTCGGACAAGGGCAGTGGGTGCTCTGCCAAGGTTGGCTTCGGGCCTGACATCATTTGTGTTTTCAAGTTTTTCAGGGATTATGAGCCTTTTTATGGGTGCTTTTACCGCCTTTTTTCTGTTATTTTACCTACTTGCCGACTGGCACAATGTTACCGGTTGGGTTGGTCGCCATTTGGGTCTCCCGGCAGAATTGGGCACCAGCCTGGTGGCCTTGGCTACCTCGGCCATGCGCATCTACTTTTACGCCCTGACTATATCCAATCTGCCCGTGGCGGTCGCGGTCGGGTTCATGATGTGGTTGCTGGATCTGCCGCTGGCCGTGCCGGTGGCCTTGATAACAATGGCCACCGCTTACATCCCCTATCTGGGGGCTATTATATCCGGAGCTTTTGCCGCTCTGGTGGCTCTGGGCGCCGGCGGTGTGGCCGATGCGGCTATTATCCTTGCGACAATTGTCATCATGCAGAACGTCGTGGGACCAGTTGTTGCCGTTACCGTGGCCAGTGGCAAGCTTGAAATGAACCCGATTGTTACGCTGCTAACAACGCTGGGCGGGGGTATCTTGTTTGGCGCACTGGGAGCGACCCTGGCAGCGCCATTTACGGCAGTAATAATAAATGCCCGGAAACAGACCCAAGACTATGGTATGCACCAAACCGATAACAACTATTGAATACAGACCTCCAAACGGATAGCCAATGTGGAGTACTATATTCTAGGCTACCTCACTACCATGAAAAAACCAAAACCGCAGCGATCAATACAGCCACAACCCCGGCCAAGGCATAGACCCACCAGGGAATGGTTTGCCAAAATGGTTTAGCCGTCACCGGCGGCAGCGTTGCGCCTGTTTCCCCCTGCATAACTGAATCGAGCGCCTGGTTCATCTCCCTAACCGATTGAAAGCGTTGGCGTGGATTTTCAGCCATCGCCGTCAGGATGATCTGTTCGACTTCGAGCGGCAGGTCCGGGCGCTGCAGGTGGGGGCTGAGGCGGGCTCCTCTGGGCCGCTGCCCGATGAGCATCTCGTGGAGCAGCACGCCCAACGTATAAACATCGGTTCTGGCATCGATCGGGTCGCCCCGAGCCTGCTCCGGACTTTGATAAGGGCTAACCAAACCACCGTGCATACCGATTTTTTGAAATGCCCCAAAATCGGTTAAAAGGGGCTGCTCATCTTCATCAAGCAGAATGTTGGAGGGTTTGAGGTTGCCATGAACAATACCCTGATCATGCACATATTCCAGAGCGCCGGCCAGGGCTTGAACCAGCCGAGTAGCCCTTTCAAGCGGGTAAAACTGATACATTCGCTCTTGGAGCGTTGCTCCGGGAATGTAAGGGGTGACTAAATAGAGGCGATCCTCTTCCAAGCCGTACTCATAAACGGAGAGAATATGGGGATCGCTGAGGCCGGCAATCTGTTGCATTTCCTGGCAGAACTGTTGGACAGCCGCCGGGTCCGGACTGGCCCCCGGGGATAGATATTTTATAGCCACTTCCCGTTTCATGGCCGACTCATAGGCTTTATAAACCAAATTTCGGTCACTCTGACCGATGAGTTCTTGAAGTTGGTATTTATAGTCGAGTAGGTTTGCCATAAAGACCTCACGGAAGCTGTGGGGGACCAGTCTGGATCTTCTGCGATTCTCATTGTAAGGCAGCAACGTCGTAAACACATCGGTTATCCGGTGAGTTTGGCAATTAGACGATTGGCCCGTTCTTAGTTGGGTCATTCGTCCAAGGGGTAAACTCGCCAGACAACCGATGTCTCGACGGTTGTTTTGGCGTAAAATCATTATCATGCGGCCCAAAGCGGTTCTTGACTTATTCAAAGTAAGCATCATTGCCTGGTTTTGGAGTGATGCGGCTTTGTATGCCGCGGCGTTGGCTTACTACACCATTTTTTCCCTGGCTCCTTTGCTCATCATCTCGATGGTCATCGCCACGCAGTTATTTAGTCAGGCGGCCGTCGAAGGCAGAATTGTGACCACTATCGATAACGTCATCGGTAGCGCGGGCGCTATTGTTGTTCAGGATATTATCAAAAATAGTCAGGGGTTTTTGTCGAGCAGCGTGGCCACAGGGATTAGCCTCGTGTTTCTGTTGTATGGCGCCTCTTCCGTGTTTCGAGAGCTACGCCGGTCGCTCAATGCCATGTGGGGCATCGCGGCGAGAGGAGAGTCGCTGCACCAGAGTCTCATTACGATGGTCAAAACGCATCTTCTGTCGGCGGCAGCGGTTTTGACGGTTGGCTTTTTTGTGCTGGGGGCGCTGCTGCTCAATGCCCTCTGGGCGGCCCTGCCGGCCACATATTTTGAGACCGTGATGCAATATGTAGCCAAGGTGGTGCCGATGGCTCGATTGATCGCCTCGCCTATTATTTATGTGATTATCTTTGCCCTTATTTTCAAAACACTACCCCAAGCGTCGATCCGCTGGCGGGACGTGTGGTTTGGCGCCGGAGTGACCGCTGTTTTATTCTGGTTGGGTGGGTACACCGTCGGCCTGTATTTGAGCTACAGCGTTTGGGCTTCCATTTATGGCGCTGCCGGTTCGCTCATTGCTTTTTTATTGTGGGTTTATTACTGCACCTGGATATTTCTCTTTGGGGCCAAATTTACGCTGTTGTATGCCGCCAAATTTGGCAAGCCCATTGTCCCCCATGCGGATGCGATGTTTATTATAACGGGTTATACCTCAGAAATTCATAAATAAACCACTAGGACAAATGACCCAACCCAACTTAGGTCATCCGTCCGAACAAGAAACTCACCGGATAGTCGATGTCGGTGGGCTAATTTTGTCATAGAATAGAATAGCCCGATTTCAACGGATTTTTAGTCAAAGGAGACAATCATGCCCAGTTTAATCGTAATCACATTTGACAATGCGGATGAAGCCGGTCAAGTCCGTGAGGCCATCAAGCGAGTGGAAAACCAAGGTCAAATAAGCCTGGATGACTCGGCGGTGGTGGTCAAGGATGCCGACGGAAAAATTCACGTTAAAAACCAGGTGGACCGGGGTGTCAAAATTGGCGCTGTCGCCGGCGGAGCGATTGGGCTGCTGCTGGGAGGACTCTTCTTTCCCCTGTCCGGGCTTATCGCCGGGGTTGCCGGTGGGGCCGCTATTGGGGCCATGACCGATCTCGGTATCCAAAAAAGTTTTGTTAATGAAGTGGCCGAATCGTTAGGGCCCGACAACTCAGCGCTCTTTATTATTGTCCGTGAAGCCGCTCCGGAAGCAGCCATTGCCGCTCTAAAGCCTTTCAAAGGCGAAATCTATCATACCTCACTAGCGCCGGATATGGAAGAAAATTTACGGCGAGTACTCAAAGAACGGAAGTAGACATTGTTCACCCGTAATGTGAGTTTTAGCAAGCCCTGGACCGATGAGGAGACCATCATGCCGGGAGCATCCGCCATTCGTATCATCATTGTTGATGACCATCCGGTCATCCGGAGTGGTTTGAAATATTCGCTGCTGGCCTTTGATGATATCGAAGTCGTCGGCGAAGCCGAAAATGGCGCTGTGGCCTTGCGCTTATGCGATCAAATTCGGCCGGATGTTGTCCTGATGGATATGATGATGCCCGATATGGATGGGGGAACCACCACCAAAGCCATTAAAGAAAAATACCCTCAGATCCAGGTGGTGGCCTTAACCAGCTTTCAAGATAAGCGGATGATGCAAAAAGTGATTCAGGCCGGGGCAATGGGCTTTCTGCTGAAGAACGTCTCCATCGATCAGTTAGTCGATGCCATCCGGGCCGCCCACGTCGGACGGCTGACGCTGGCCCCTGAAGCCGCTCAGATGCTGCTGGAACCCTTCGATCCGCCGCCGCCGCTGGGGCATAATCTCACCGAACGACAGTTACAGGTGTTGGCGCTCATTATTCAAGGGTTAAGCAACGTACAGATTGCCGAGCGACTGATCATTAGCTTGTCAACGGCCCGCCATCACGTGAGTGAGATTTTGACGAAATTGGGAGCAGCCAATCGCGCCGAAGCCGCCGCGATAGCGGTTCAGCATAACCTGGTTAGGGAATAAAAGGGTTAAAGCCCCTTATTTTTGGTTGAAGGAGAAATAACAATGCCGCTCTTTATTGATCCCACATACTTCTGGTATGTCCTCGTGCCAACCCTACTCCTCTCCGGTGGTGTTCAACTTTATCTAAAATCCACTTTCAACAAATGGAGCAAAAAGCGCAACAGCGCCGGCCTCACTGGGCAACAGGTCGGCCAGCAGTTATTCAGCCGAACGAGCCTCAACGCCATTCCGTTACAACGAACGCCGGGGGTTCTCAGCGACCATTTCGATCCCCGGGCTAACGTTGTCCGCCTCTCCGACCCGATTGCTGACCAACCCTCCGTGGCAGCGATGGCTGTCACCGCGCACGAGCTGGGGCACGTGCAGCAGTATCAAACCGGTTCGGGCCTGATCGCCGCCCGAAATTTCCTGCTGCCGGCGCTGCAATTTAGCCCGACCTTATCCTACATCGCCATATTTATGGGCTTGGTTTTCAACATGACCAATCTGATTTGGATCGGGATTTTTTTCTTTGCTTTAATGGTGCTCTTCTCCTTATTGACCCTGCCCGTTGAATTCGATGCCAGCCGGCGCGGTTTGAAACTGCTCCGCGAGGCCAATCTCATGCAAACGGATGAAGATGCTCGTGGGGCGCAACAGGTGCTAACCGCCGCGGCGTTAACCTATTTAGCGGCGGCCGTCACCTCGATTTTGCAGCTATTGTATTACATTAGCATCGCTCAGCGCAGTCAACGGTGAGCATAGGAGCCACACATGCCGTCTGAAACGATCACTCCGTCAGCCGAGGCCGCCACGCCGAATACGCTCGACACCGCTGCGAGCCCGGGACGCCAGGCCTGGGCTCGCCTGGGGCAGCGTCTGCACAACATCACCCCGGCCGGCTTAATGCGCTTCTTATTAGTAACGGGCGCTTTTCTTGCCATCGGTTGGCTCATTTGGTACACGCGACTCGCGCTGATCCCGTTTATAATAGGGGGGGTCATTGCCTATATGGTGTTGCCGTTGGTCAACCGGCTTGATCGGGTGATGCCCCGCATCCTGGCCATTCTGCTGGCCCTCTCACTGGTAGCGGCCGTCCTGGTCTTGTTTGTTACCCTACTCATTCCTATCCTAATTGATCAGATTTACCGTATCTACCTTCTTCTGCCTGGGATGGACGATATACAGAACTATCGCCAGCAGCTTAATGACTATCTGTCTACGCTGCCGGAGCCAACCCGGGCGGCCATCAACGACGCTTATCTGCAAGCTTCGACCCAGATCGAGACCAACATGAGCCTTTATCTATCCCGTCTCGTTGATATTGGGCTGGCTGTGCTGCTGAATCTAGTCAACACGGTCAGTTTTATCCTTGGTTTTCTGGTCGTGCCGGCCTGGCTCTTGACGATCCTCCACGACCAACGCCAAGCCCCTAAGGCTTTAGATCTCATCCTGCCCGATTGGCTGCGGGCCGATGTTTGGGCGGCTATCCGCATTGTTGACCGCGCCTTTGGGGCCTTTATCCGCGGGCAATTGCTCACAGCGGTCATCGTTACGGTCTTAACCTACGGCGGCCTGGAACTGCTGGTTCGGCTGTTTGGCCTCCAGGGAAACGTTCGTTACCAACTGCTGCTGGCCATGTCGGCCGGATTGATGCAGCTTATCCCGTCAATCGGACCATTTCTGGGCACCATTCCGGCCATAATCATCACCATGAGGATTTCCGTGGAAGTGACGCTGGCTACGGTGGCCCTGTATATCTTGGTTCAGTTTATCATTATCAACTTTGTTACGCCCCGCGTCGAACGGAACATCGTGGATGTTCACCCCGGCATTTTTATTCTGATTTTGGTGTCGCTCAGCCAATTTGGTTTCTGGTGGATTTTGCTGGCTGCGCCGGTAACGGCCATTGTCCGCGATTTGTTCCGCTATGTCTACGGCCGCTTTGGCGAACCATCCCGCCCGGCGGGGCTGCTACCCGACGAGCCACTGCCGGTGGCCTCGACCCTGCCTGCCGTTCCGATCGTCCGAAGACGACGTCTGGTGCCCATCTCCGGACGCCGTCTGCGGCGAATAAATACCCATCGTAATCTCTAACTGCCCGGAGATATGACCCAATGGCCAATGAACTCAATGAACAGTATGAACAATATGTAGAACTGCCCCAAACGCAGCTAACACAAGTGCACGTCCCGCTTGATGAAGCGATGACGGCCTTCACCACCCGCGATGTGAATGGCACCATTCCCATTGTAGTGGTGCCTGAACGGCAGTTTAGCGTGCGGATGGAGCTGCTTGGTTTGGGGATAATCGTGCTGGTGGCAGGTATTTACCTCGGCAATATCTTCAATAATCCCCTGCTGCTGACGTTGGCGGTGATAGCCGGACCTTTGATCATCCTGATGGGCTTGTATCGGGCGATTCGGGTGTTTATTCCTGAAGGCGTTAACGCCCTGGTGGCTCGGGGGGGACGCTATACCGGGACCTTGACCCCCGGACCCCACTTGATTATGCCCTGGACGATTATCACCCACCTGGTTACCCGGCGCGAGATTCCCTTCAACGTGCCGGTGACCGACGCGCCCACCCAGGACAACGTGCGGGCCACGGTGGATACCCTGATCACCTTCTCCATCACCGACCCCTATCGCTTTGTGTTCAACATCTCGGCCAATGATTTTGACCAGGTGTTCCAGGCGGCCTGCCAGGATAGCCTCCGGGCGATGATACGTCAGATTAGTTCGGATCAGGTCAATGACTTGGTCCGCCGAGATTTGACCGATTTGAAAGAAGCGCTCAGCGCCGACGTGGAACCCTATGGCGTGACCATTATGAAGATCAATATCGTTTACGCCCAGCCTCCCGCCGATTTTGTGGCCTCTCAGGAAGCGCGGCAGTTGGCTATCCTGCAGCAAGCCGAACAAGCGGAACAGCAAGCCTTGGCCCTGCTCCGCCAAACGGATCAGGAAATCCTGGCCCGGCAGCAGGTTATCGCCAAAGTCGAGCGGGAGCGGGAAGAGTTACAGCTAGAAGTCCAGCGGGCCGAGGCTCGGCGGCGCGTTTATGAGTTGGAAGCGGAAGCCGAGGAACTGCGCCTGGCCAAGTTAGAAGAGCGGCTGCAAAAGTTCCCCCAAGCGGTTAAATGGGAATGGCAAAGCGAACAGCTTAACGTTGCCCAGGCGCTGGCCGGTAATTCGCGGGCGGTGGTTCAGCTGGGCAACACCGATGCCTTAGTACGCACCATCCTGCTGCGTGATTTCGGCGCTTCAGCCGCTCTGGATGAAGCCGATGGGAGCAGCCTTGACGGCGCCGCCTAAAAGGAGCAATTCATGATTTACCTTCTTATCCGGTGGGGGATTATCGCCGTCGCTATCGGCCTGACCGCCTGGCTGATGCCGGGTATGCAGATTCACGGGAATTATTGGGTTAGCTTAATCATCATCTCGGCCGTTTATGGGCTGGTTAACGCCATCATCCGGCCTATTGTGATGTTTCTCTCCTGCCCTTTGGTTGTTCTGACGCTCGGGCTGTTTGCCCTGGTCGTCAACGCGTTGATGCTGTCGTTAACCAATTGGTTTCTGCCCAACCTCTTAACCATCGATAGCTTCTTTTGGACCACCATTATGGCCGCCCTCATCATCAGCATCGTCGCCGGCGTTTTGAATATCTTTGTCCACAACCGGGACAGCCAGGTGTACTACATGCAGTCAGGATAAATGATTGCTGAGACTTTGCTGGCGGAGAAATCCCCGTCACCCATCAGACCTAGACAGGTTTTGGAGATACGTTTCAGAGCAAAATCCGGGTCATTCGGACCATTTAGTAGTTCGACACATCAGCGTAGGTGGGGTTGAGCCGAAGTTTTTGCCCTCCAGCGAGATGGTGTTAGACCCTGAATCGCTGGCGAAACCCAACAATTTGGGCGACGGTGTCTCGAATGGCTCCATTCGACCCAACCTGCCAAACGCTTGCCCGCCGGAGGCATTAAAACCTATGAGGCATCGGGCGGCACCGCCTCACTGACCACCTCTTTTGACTCAAACAGCCAGCGCCGCGACACGAGCAGTAAACAATATTGAGCCAAGCCAAACCAGAGGGCAATGAGGCTCACCACGATGGAAATCGTATTAATCAGCGATGGAATACGGGCCTCGGTGCGATCTAAATCGGCCCGAGTCTGCTCCACGGTGGCGATCAGCCGGCTGACATCGCCCTCTATTTCCTCTATGCGGCTACTTATTCGGTCCCGAACCTCTTGGCCCGCCTCCGACAGATTAGGCGCCTCTTGCTCCAAGTTGACGAGAGTCTCGCTCAGCTTATCCAGGATGCGGGCCGCTTCTTCAAACGTCGCTCCTTGCGGCAAGTCACTCAAGCTCCGGGCCAGCAAAGGGACAGAATTGGCCATGCCCACTACCTCCTGAGCCACATCGATGGCGCTCCGGGTGGTATCGACGGCCGCCCGCATCTGCCCCACGCTCCCGCTAAATCGATCCAGCAGCGGCTGCAAGTTCTCACTCCGGGTCTGAATCGCCGCCCGCAGCTCACTAGCCCTGGTGTCAGCGGTGGTTAACACCTGGTTGGTCGTGGTTAAGCCCTGGTTTACACTGCGTACTGCCCCTTGCAGCCCGTTCGTGATGGTTGGGTTAATGACCCAGATGCCGATAAGCAGCACCACGGCCAGGATGATGCCGACCACGCCGAGAATAATGCCAAGAATACCCACAATACGTTTTATCAATGTCTTTCTCCTCTGAAAATAGGTTTAGTTGGACAAATCAACGATTTGTCCGGGTTGGAACAAGTCAGCGACTTGTTCTACGGTTTTCATTTTCTAAAAATAAGTAACGTAGGGCAAACTTAAGTTTGCCCTATGCCACTATTCAATTTCAACATCGTCTCAATCGAGACGGCTTGCCTCGCCCGGAGCAACCTCCGGATAGTGAATTGTCTCCGCCGATAGAACTCTTAGCTCCAATTGGATATCTGAATTCATTATCGCCTCCAAATCCTCCCCCAGTTCCGGCAATGGGGGTAGGTCTCCCGAACCGCTAATGATCAGCTCGATCTCGTTCCCGTCTGCATTGACCTTGGTCAACTCAAAGTCGGTCTGGGCCAGCCAGTTCTGGGCAAATTGCTGAGTTCTTAGCTCGTTCAAGCTATCAACGCCAACTCGTATCGAGGTGGCGGCCAGCGGAAAGGAGACCAATAAGGTCCCAATCACAATGTAGATGAAGGCTTGGCGGCGGGCTGTACCGGTTAATTCTTGGGTGCTGGCCTTGCTCAACCCCAGCAGAGCCAAAACGCCGCCACCGGTCAGCAAGATCGACAGGAAGTTAGTTAGAAACAGAAGCATCGCCCCCCAAGCCACCCCCCATTGGCCGCCTGATAGACCGATACCAACCACACACAAGGGCGGCACCAGAGCGATAGAAATAGCCACCCCCGGTAACGTATCAGCCACATCGGAGCGGCTCATCGCAAAGGCCCCGGCTGCCCCGGAAGCCAGCGCGACGGCCAAATCGGTTAGACTGGGCGAGATACGGCTAATAATCTGCGTGTTGGTGGAATAAGAGACTACGGTGGTGTTGAGAAAACTGCTAATCAACCAGGCGGTAAAGATCACCCCTGTTACCCCGGCGACCACCGTTAAAAAAGAACGCCCCGCCCGGCGCATATCGCCCATAACCAGCCCGGCGGCCGTCGCCATAATCGGGGTCATCAACGGGGCAATAATCATGGCTCCGATGACGGTCGCCGTTGAGTCGCCCAATACGCCGTAAGCGGCGATAACGGTCGAGAGAAACAGCAGCACGGCAAAGCGTTCCAAATCGACCCGACGCTGGTCGCCGTCAAAAAAGAGCTTGTTTTCAAACACCGGAACATCCTCCGGTGTGAATCTGTTATCATGCACAATGTTGGTCAAGATTGACTTGGCGTTACGAAAGATGGTCATTGTGTGCCCTCCCTTGAAAATAGCCCTCACCCCCAACCCCTCTCCCAAAGGGAGAGGGGAGTCGCTTCAGCGACGGGGTGAGGGGCAAATACGATTTTCA
>JAGRCC010000572.1 GCA_020433785.1 Anaerolineae bacterium | reverse complement strand
CATCCCCGCGCCTACGGCTCCTATCCCCGCATCTTGGGCAAATACGTCCGTGATGAACAGGTGCTGCCGCTGGAAGACGCCATTCGCAAGATGAGCGGCGCGGTGGCCCAGCGGCTCGGCCTGCTCGACCGCGGCCTGCTGCGGCCCGGTTTTCTGGCCGACGTGGTCATCTTCGATCCGGCCACGATTGGCGATCGCGCCACGTTTGAGGAGCCGCATCAACTGTCGGTGGGCATTCGTGAGGTGTGGGTCAATGGGACGCGGGTGCTGCAAGGCGGTCGCCACACCGGCGCTAAACCCGGCCGCATCGTCAATGGGCCGGGTCGGCGGGGGTAAAGTACAGGAGCAACAAAGTTTACTTTGTCTGACAAAGCAAGCTTTGTCGCTCCATGATGCCATTCACCCCATCTGTCGGCAATCTACTGTCCGCCGTCGTAATACGCCTCGTAATCCCCTATCAGCAGATGCAGCGGCGGCTCGTCTTCTTCGATCTCCGGAAACCGGCCGATTTTTTCCAAAAAGCGGTTGTCATTGGCATCGTCGTTGACCTTCGATACTTCGCCGATCAACACCCGCCCCTCGACGCCCCAGAATTTGTGGTACAGGCCGGTCGGCAGGGTGATGCTCTCACCGGGGGCTAAAAGAACGGTCTCACCCGCTTTGAAGGTGTGAACCACGCCATCCATACTAACGGTCAGATCCGTATCGGCCAGTTCATCATCTTCATTCGAGTTGTAAAGCTGGATAGCCAGCCGCCCCCCGCCTCGATTGATAATGTCCTCGGTTTTATCCCAATGAAAGTGCATGGGCGTGATCTGATCGACATCGACGATGAGTACTTTCTCGGCGTAGGTTTTGCCCCGGCCTGATCGTAAATTGGCCACGCTGCCGTTGCGCAAGGTGAACAAAAACAGCCCGAACTGCTCATAGTTCCCTTGCCCAAAGTCGGTGATATCCCAGCCCAGGCAGTTCTGCACAATCTCCTTCACCTCCGGGCCTTTCGTGCGCCATTCGTCCGGGGACCAGTAGGCAAAGGGCGGTAAGAAAAAGCCGTGCGACTTCATAAAGGCGTCGGCTTCCTTTATGATTCTGTTGATTTCCGAGCGTTTCATTATACATCTCCTTTGATTGATAATATGAATGCATCACGATTGGCTCCGTGGAGATGACTGAATCTCCGTGTTAGCCTGGATTGGCCACCCAAGCCGAGCAACCGGTCTGCACATGATTTACATGGTTCGACTGGATTTTACGCCGGGTTGGGGTAAAAACAAGTTGGGTTGCCTCTTGACAACAAACCCAAAACCGTATAAAAAGTTAACTCTGAAAGTAATTTGTCATCTAGCCCCGGCCGGGCCTGACAGGTTTTCAACTGTTCGTATTGAATAAAGAACGTTCCGAGTGGATAGGTTCATCACCTCAAATGTAAGTCGGAAACCTGTCAGCTCTTATCCATTCTAGCCGGTATAAATAGGATAATTATGACCACACTCACCATCGGCCAGCTCGCCAAGCGAGTTGGTATGCGCACCTCAACGCTGCGCTACTACGAAGACGAAGGACTGTTGGCCCCCGCTCGGCGCTCTGAGGCGGGCTACCGGCTGTACGATGAGCAAGCCGAAGAGACCCTGCATTTTATCCAACGCGCCCAACGGCTGGGCTTCTCGCTGGACGATATCCGCAGCCTGCTGCACGGCTGGCAGGCCGGCGATTTAACCGACGAGGCCATCCTCAACATCGCCGAGGCCCGCTATCTGGCCCTGGAGCGGCAGATCACGCCGATGCTTATTCTGCGGCACGAGCTCCAACTGTTTCTGCAAGATATAACTCGCCAACAGCGCCGCGAGCCGGACCAGGCCCATCTAGACCGTCTGCTGGCGCGTATCTGCGGCAATCCCCTCAACCAGCCGGCCGAGACCGTACTCGATTGGTTGATCCAGCACACCAACTGCCAATTGCAAAGCGACAAAGGCCAGGCGCTGCTCAACCAACT
>JAGRCC010000571.1 GCA_020433785.1 Anaerolineae bacterium | reverse complement strand
TTCAAAAGGTGACAGTCACTTCGATGCAATACATCGCGCTATGTAGGCCAAACGGACGCTCATTTTCAATCAACAAGTGACTGTCACCTGGCTGGATACGTCCAACTGCGTAACTTCTAAACTTAATCGGGTCGTTGAGAAATGATTGGTAGAAAGAGGTATAGTTGAAATGTGAAACGAGATGCGTAAAGTGTACTCTCACCAAAAGGAGAATGGGAAATAAATCTTGCAGTAAATCACTTGTATTATAATCCATTACAGAAAACTCCCAAATCCCAACCGTAATGAGAGTTTGCCGGAGATAATCGACTTGCTATATATGAACGTTCGGTTATAATTGACCGAATCCACCCACTACCCTTTAATAACACCCTATGGCTATAAAACTTTCCCTCATCGATACAATGGCTTGGCCCGTTGCCCAATTAGGCGAAGCCATTGACGTATTAGCCCGTAAGCGCAAGCTTAAATTCCAAACAGCCACTACCCCAATTTCAATACCCGAGTCGGCCTCAACCGATGAAAAAGTTCTTGAGGAATGGCTTGATTCGGCCACAACGCAATTAGGCATTGAGGCTGAAGCCATAGATGTGTTATATAATGAAATTGATCACTTCTTGGAAAATGGTCATCCGGCGCTGGTTCGCTTACCCGAAGACTTAGCTGCCGATGGCCCTCGCTTTCTCCTCCTGTTCAAAAGCGGCTGGCGAAAAATTTCTCTAATCGGCCCTGACGCAAAAGTTCATGGGGTGTCCCGCCAGCTCCTTCGCGATGTTTTGACTTACGGCCTCGAACGTCCTATTGCGATCCAAACCGATATCACTTTAAACGCACTGGGCGGTTCTGATCATCAATCTTCACTGACCGTAACGGCATTGGTACATGAAATTATGCTGCAAGAAGGATTGGGAACGACTCGGGCTTGTATGGGCTGGCTTTTGCGATTACCGCCCAATGTTCCCCTTCGCCGGCAGGCCAGACATGAGCATCTTATTCCACCCCTGATCATAGCCATCAGTGCAGTTTTCCTGTCGCAAACTTTAGAACTTGCTTCTTGGGGGATTATTGGGCTGGTTGTCTTTCAGGGGTATTTAGATTGGGCCTGGTTTTTAGCCTGGTTTTTGATATTACTGTCGATAGTGGCTTGTAGAATGGTTCTTTATGATCAACAATTTCGCTTCTTTACCCGTTTTTTGAAATTGTTTAAAGAAAAACTGCTGTATGGAACCCTGCGTCTCAAACCGGATGAGATTCGCCAGCACGGCGCGGGCCAATTTCTGAGTCGGATTATGGATTCAGAAATTGTCGAAAATGTGAGTCTGTTTCAAGGGGTGGAGCTGATAACACAGCTCGTTCAGTTGGTTTTAATTGGGATTGTTTTAAGTTTTGGCGTTGGCGGATGGGGTTATTCGCTTTTACTCCTGGGCTGGATAAGCCTGGCTACTTTCATGAGCTGGCGTTATTTACAGGTTGGAAAAGGCTGGATTCACCACTACCGCCAAATGAGCCAAGATTTGGTCGATCGCATGGTTGGACACCGAACTCGTATTGTCCAAGAGAATGCTGCAAGCTGGCATGATGATGAAGACCAATCTCTGGAACGCTATCTCCAGCTGTCAACCTCGGTTGATCGGCTTGAAACGCTGTTACTCGCTTTTATCCCGCGTGGCTGGTCAGTGGTTAGTGTGGGGTTGCTTGCTTACCTATTTATTATTGATACCCCCTCACCCGTTATCTTAGCTATAAGTATTGGCTGCATTTTGTTTGCTTTTGAAGCTTTTACCACCTTAACGGTTAGCCTCATGTTTCTGTTGCGAGCGAGATTGGCCCAGGATCAAAATAAGCCTATTATGCATGCCGCGGCCCAGCCGCTTGAAGCCCAAGAATTAATTCTGTCATCGAAACTGATTAAAAGAGAAGGAGAAGTAGCCCGGTTTTTAGTAGGGCACGAGCTTGGTTTTCGTTACCCTAACCAGCGTCAGCTTGTTCTGCATTCATGTAGCTTGCAGATCAACCTTGGCGAGCATCTTCTTTTAGAAGGCCCTTCGGGTAGTGGTAAATCTACCTTGGCTGCTATATTGGGGGGGCTTTACCTGCCGGAAACGGGCATGCTTTTAATGCATGGTTTTGATCAGCAGTTGCTTGGGTCTGATACCTGGCGTCGACATATTTTAGTTATACCCCAGTTTCAAGATAATTATGTGTTTACCGAAACATTGGGTTTTAATCTATTGATGGGGCATCGGTGGCCACCCTTGCCAGAAGATTTGGTTGAAGCCGAAACAATTTGTCGAGAATTAGGGTTAGGCCATCTTCTTGATGAGATGGCGGATGGGTTTGATGAGCAAGTGGGCGACAGCGGCTGGCGACTTTCGCATGGTGAACGGAGCCGTTTATATATTGCCCGAGGCTTACTGCAAAAGCCAGATTTGTTAATTCTTGATGAAAGTTTTGGCTCACTCGATCCCGAATCGCTCCAAATTACAATGGAATGTGTGCTGCGACGTGTGCCCACTTTACTGGTCATAGCGCATCCGTAGATTTTGACACCTCGACTAAATCGTTGTAGACTAACCAACATAATATCTTCTTTTTCGACTGATAACTCCTAAATTTCATCACCATAGCCTCTAAAATTTCCATTTAGAAAACCCTATTCATAGAAATTTGCTGTCCAGAGTGATTCGTTCTAACACACAAAGATGTCTTAAATGTCTCTTGACAGATTACTTCATTTACTTACTATACTTGGATGGTCTCTCGCAATTCTGTTTTTTACCCTGACTTTTGTGCGAGATATTCGCCGCAAGGGTTTCAAGCAGGCTTTTCGTGACCTGATATCGCTTCGAACCATTATCCTCTTATTTCTTCTTCTCTCTATAACGATCCTTAGTGCGGCATTGGTTTTCATTCCTCCTCAAGAAAGAGGTGTGGTTATTTCTATTCTTGCTCCCGAAGGTGTTCGCGAAGAGCCTTTGGAATCCGGTTTACAGTGGATTACGCCTTTAGCTGAGGAGCTTGTTACGTATCCTATTTATTGGCAAACCTATACCATGGCCAATAAACCTTTAGAGGGGCAAGTTTTGGGCGATGATGCCATTGTGGCCCGAACCAAAGACGGTCAACAGGTTATTATTAATGGATCGGTCATCTTTCGATTGGAAGCGCAACAGGTTGTCCGGGTTCATATTGATTGGCAAGATCGCTATGTTGATGAGTTAATACGGCCTAGAACACGCGGTTTAATTCGAGACAGTGTGGCTAAGTTTACCGTTGATGAAGTCAACAGCTTTAAGCGTACTAACCTTGAAATTGAACTTGACCGAGAATTGCGGAATGTTTTAGAAGATCACGGCTTTCTCTTAGATACGTTCGTTTTACGTAATATTACCTTCTCAGAACAATATGCGCTTTCGGTAGAACAAAAGCAGGTTCAAGAGCAGGGGCAAACGGCGAGCTTATATGAAGCCGAGCAGATTCGGCGTATAGCTGATGGGAAAGCTGATGCCGTTGTTCTCCAAGCCGAGGCCGAAGCGGACCAAGTGAGGATTAAAGCGCAAGCACAGGCTGATGCCCGGATTATTGAAGCCGAAGCGGAGGCTAAAGCCCACATTATTGAGGCCAAAGCCCGCTCTGAAGGCTTACGATTGGTGAATCAAGCTCTGGAACTAAATCCTGAAAGTCTATTGACCTATCAATATATTAATCGACTAGCCCCCGGTATCAAAGCGTTGTTGTTGCCCAGCAATGCCCCCTTTGTTTTACCCTTACCGGGTAACTTATTGACAGAACCATCAGCCGAGGAGCCGGCTGAAGTAGCTCAGCCGGAGAACTCATTGCTCCAACAGGAGAATTTCTCATCCCCACCATTAGTCTTTTCTCCTACGGTTACGACAACAGTTGAGGTAACCAGAACAGTGTCCAACCCTTAGATAAATTTGATCTAAGGTGTACAAACAAAATAACATTAGTGAATAAGAGGTTTAACCATGCTATTATTTCTTATACTGGTATTTTTGACGGCTGCTGTGATCTGGCTTTATTTGACTAAGGAAGACAAAAATAAGAAAGAGCTTCCTCGTAGCGAAAAAAGTGCAACATCTGAATAAAAGCGTTTTAGCTTTACCTGAACAGACTACAAAAATTATGACCGGAGATTAGAGATAGAGTTTAAGATTTCTAATCTCCCTATTTTAGTTGAGTGGTAACATTAAATCTAGAAATTAGTAGAGTTAGTATAGCTAAGCTAATTTTTAGGTTTATTTTGATTTTCCTCACTAAGGAGATGGGTACCACGTCGGCCACAGGGTTAGGTCATCCACCTTAATTCCCCCAAAATCTACCTCAGATGATTTCGCTCTGAAGATGGTTAACAATTCGGGTAGTTTCATGTCCAAAAGCGCCAATATTTCGGCAATAGTCAGATTGTCCACGTTCTCCACTTTCATTTGTAGAAGAGGACCTGCGAGGGGAGAGGGGAGTGCAACTTGGTTAGTCCGCAGCATTAAAGTGGATAGACGCCATTCTAGTAATTCCGTATCTGTCAGTACCTCTTCATTAATTTGAACTTCAATTAAATGACTCCAGCGTAAATCGGCTCCCCGCAACAGTGCTCCCCGTAAATCGGCTCCCCGTAAATCCGTGTCAACCAAGGTGCTGCCTTGTAAGTTAGCCCCTGCCAAAACGGTTTGATTTAAACTGGTCTGATTTAAGTTAGCTAAGCTCAAATCGGTTCCGTTTAGATTGGAACCTTGCAAATCGGCTCCGCTTAGATCGGCTCCTCGCAAATCAGCTCCATTCAAATTTACACGCTGCAAATTGGCCCCATTGAGATTGGCCCCTCTGAGATTAATACCCTCTAAATCCGCCTCAAACAGATCTGCGCCGCGTAGGTCGGCATCGCGTAAGATAGCTCCACTCAAGTTCGCTCCACGTAAAACAACAGCGTTTAAGTTAGCTTTTCTTAAATTCGCTCCAACTAAATTGGCCTCGCCCAGATTGCCGCCATTCAAATCGGCGCCAATTAAATTGGCGTTAACCAATTGCGCTCCCTGCAAAGATACCCCATTGAGCCTGACCCCATTTAAGGTGATCCCATTGAGCATAGCCTCGTTAAGCTGAACCCCGCTTAAATCGGCGCCATCAAGAACAACGCCCTCCAAGTTCGCCTCACTTAGATTGGCCGCCCGAAGATCTGCCCCACTTAGATCGACATCTTCCAGGTTAGCCCTATGCAAATTGGCCGCTGTTAAATTACTTTGACTAAGGTTTGCTTGATAAAGATCGGTACCGCTTAAGTCAGCCGTACGAAGATCGACATTGCTTAGATCTTGGCCAACGAGGCTCTCGTTTTTGAGATCGATATTGGCGCAGGCAGGCGGACATCCTTCTCCTAAACTGTTAAGGATACTTTCACACCCGGATAGTAAAAATATAACCGGCACCAGTGCCAAAATTATTAGCCTCATATGCTTACTGAATCGTCTTATCTCAATCAAATTTGCAGGCTCGACAACTGTTACTATTCCTGATAGGCTGCTGTGTCAGGAATCTCAAATCCTTCAGGCCATATTGTCTGTGCGTTATAAATAATTCCTTCTATTTTGGCCTCAATAAAGGCCTGTTCGAGATCGGTTTCACTTAACTCGGTCAACGCCGGATCGCGAGACAGTTGACCCTCGGACAACGTTTCTGCCTCCAACTGTACGCCGGCTAAGTTAACCCCGCGTAAGTCGGCGCCCGATAAATCTACGCCAACGAGAATAGCGCCTTCTAAATCTGCTTCAAGAAAAATAGCACCCTGTCCCGATGCGCCTATCAAGCTAGCTCCGGCTAATTTGGCCTTATTGAGATTTGCACCTGATAAAATTGTACTGTGATTGAGGTTTGCCCCACTCAAATCAGCGCCCTGCAGATTGGCCGCGGTGAGTTCAGCATCACTAAGACTGGCTCCACTTAAGTTCGCCTCGCTCAACTCTGCTGCTGAGAGTTTGGCTGCCCGTAGATTTGCCCCCCGGAGATTAACACCCTGTAGGTTGACACCTTCTAACTCAGCCGACTCGAAATTGACCGCCGTCAGCTTGACCTCGGTTAGATCCAAGCCACTTAAATTGGTTCGACTTAAATCGGCGCCGGTTAAATCCGCGCCCTCTAATTGAGCGCCGGTCAATACGGCCTGTCGTAAGTCGGCCCCAATGAGCCGGGCTTGCCGTAAATCAGCGCCTTGTAGATTGGCCCCAACAAGGATGGCGTCGCTTAGGTCCGCCCGACTTAAGTTCGTCTCGCTTAGATTGGCCTCACGTAAGTTAGCATTGATAAAATCGTCACCAGCCAAATTGGTTTGGCTCAAGTTACGCCCAATATAACTCACGCCTCGACAATGGGGAGGGCACCCACTGGCTGAGGAAAACAAACAACCTGGTAGTAACAAAAACAACCCGATTAAAAAGATGCGCCGGAGGTATGAGCCAACCACGAAATTATAATGTCCATTCGATAGAGTTAAATGAATTGCGGTAGAGGCTACTCGCCATAAGCCCCAGCTCCAATATGATCATACGTGATCGTAAAAGCAGGTGAAAAAAATTTGATGGTTAGCTTCTCAAGGGTGCCATCGGCTCGCATTGTGTCTAAAGCCTTGTTCACCGGTTCAACCAGGTCGCTTTCGAGTGGGAAAATTAAACCAAATTGCAGGGTTCGAAAAGGTGGCCCTATAAGCTTGGCCTCACCCTCTTTAGCCCCATAGCTATAAAATCCCTGTCCCGCTACTTCTCCTACAAACACCCCGTCCACCTCGCCATCAAGCAAGGCCCGAACCGATCCGGTAAAGACATCGGCTGCTACAACCCGTTCTTCCCCAACCAACTGCACCGATGAGCGAAAGTCGGTAGTTCCGGGTAAGGCGGCCAGACGTGTCGTCTCGTCAGTTGCAAAATCTTTATAATTATCAAATCTAACATCATCACTTCGAACCAGCAAGCGCTGTTGAAGCATAATATATGCATCTGAGTAAGCGAGAAATTCTTTTCGCTCTTCAGTAATAACCAACCCGCCTTCACCCGTATCAAATCGACCATCGCGAACGCCGTCAATGAGACCATCCCAAACTTGAGGTACAAATACCGGTGTGCAATTTAATCGCCGACAAAGTTCTTGCCATAGGTCATAATCCCAGCCGGCCGCCTCGTTTGTTTCGCGAAGGACATAGTTAAATGGCAAGTAAGCATTCTCTACGGCAATGCTTACTTCTCTGCCGTTCAAATCCGGCACCCCATAGACGGTTGTAGGCTTGGGCGTTGGCAGAGGCGCCAGGTCGGTACCTCCAGTGTTACACGCGATTAGGCCCAACATGATACTGAGTAAACCCAGCCACAACCCTATACAGGTGCGTACTATCATTATATCCTACTTGTCTCGCTCTTTTAACCGGCCATTCTCCAGCCACAAGCGTCGCCAATTTGTGGCCGACCATAAGCCTTGCCGGGTTGCTTCTTCCGCTTTTAATAAGGCTGCATACCGCGAATTCGGTTGATTAGCCAACGCTTCAGGAGCCGCATCTTCAATGATTTGACCCTGATCAACCACCAACACGCGTTCAAAAGCGCGGATCTCACCCACATCATGGGTGATACAAATTAAGGTGGCATCGCGCCAATACTCACGCGCCCGAATCAACAACTCGTGTCGTTTCGACCGGTCAAGACCGCGAAACGGTTCATCGAGAATGACGAGCTGTATCTGACTACGAAGCATCGCTCGCCCCAAACGTACGCGCTGGCCCTCACCGCCTGAAACAAGACCACCCGCTTCGCCAAGAGGCGTTTTTAACCCGTGTGGGAATTGCCCCAAAACGGCAAAAAGATCGGCTTGATCAATGGCTGTCGTCAGCGGCACGGCATCGGATGCGGTGGTGCCGTACTCAAGATTCTCAAGGAGAGATCGATTCCAAATTTGTATGCCGGGGTCAACCCAAGCAATCTTTCGGCGCAGCTTTTTTAATGCTTCTAGACTAAGCGGCTTACCATCAACATGGACCTGACCGGCGGCCGGTCGATAGAAACCAAGTAAAAGGCCCACTAAGGTTGTCTTTCCGGCTCCCGATGGCCCCACGATACCAAGATGCTCACCGGCTTTAATCTCGAGGTTGATATCGCGTAATATAGCGTGATCTTCAATCTCGACCTTGACCTCTTTCATAGAGATAGATACAGCCGATGGTAATGCTGTTTCATCGGGTGTGTCACCTGTCGATTGCTCCGCATCCTGTACATCCTGTGTCTCGGGATCGGGATGCACCTCGCTATGAAAATCAGCCTCTTCCGGGGCATGAATTTGGTCAAATAGCGTAGCCGCAATGGCCCGCTGGTAAGGATAGATCACCGCTGTCGTGCCCATTTTGATGAATAACTCAGGCAGGTTGCGCGCCCAATAAGCTAACAAAAGCAAATTGTTCGTATCGCCACTATGTGAGATGTAGCTAAAAACAACCCAAACACTAAAGCACGTATACACAAAGGCGGGAAGTGTTTGGGCTAAGGTGAAAATTTTGGCATAAGATTGATGAGCTTGAATCCATCGTATTAAATTGGTTTCGTAAACACGCCGAAAGGCCCGCTCTGCCCCATGAGTCCGAATGGGCATGGCGCCGGCTAACGCTCCCAGCGGAAAGCGTAGTAAATTGTTTACGGAAACGCGAAGTCGCAAGCTTATTTTGCCTATGATAGGGCCAAATATAAGCATCAATACAACAATGATACCAAGGGCGATTAAAATCGCCGGTGCGCTAGCCGGGTCAAGCAAAAGTATACCGGCGGCTGTAAAAAGTGCCTGAAATGTTTGGGTTAGAAATTCGGATATTACTCTGGGTAAATTGTGCGTTGGCTGAATAGAATAGGCGCGATTGACCAGATCTGCCACCGGACGACCGTAGAAATAATTGCTGCTCAAGCGCGGAATCTTTTCTAAAAAAGCAATCCGCAGCCGCGCTTCTAATCTACGCCCTAGAGATTGGGTTGTATTGGATACCGAAATTTCTAAAAAGGCCATGAACAAGAAAAAGATCAGGAGTATACCCATCGCGTTAAGGCGTTGTCCGAAAATATTAAGATATTGCCCTAGCTGCATTATCCCTTGAAATAACAAAACCTCAATGACAATGCCAATAGCCGATATTGCAGCAGCGACGGCCAGTAATCCGGGAGTCACCTGTCCGTCCGTCCATAATATTTTCCAAAGCTGACGGTCTACTTGTACGGCTTGCTCTTGAGAAATCGCGTCAGGATGTGTCGCTCCATCCACCCCGTCGATATCAATTGCTGCCCGATCGGTTTCATCAACAGGCGGGGGGATATCCTGTCGGCCTGATATATGGAGGAGAACAGCGCCTCGCAGCAAAAGGTGTTGTTCTTGTTCTTCGTTTAAATCATGTGTATCTGAATGTGTAGCTTCTTGAGGTTGGGGTAAGACGGACCAATAGGGAAGCGGAATGGTTTTGCTGATCTGCAAAATGGCCTGGGTTGTCCATACGGTTGTATTGTTCGATTGGGCCTGTTTGATGAGGTCTTCAAGCAGCGCTTGGACGGGTTGTTCGGGTGTTAAGGCTTTGGTTCGAACCCCGGCCATAACAAACCGTATGGCTGCATCAAGAGCGGCGATGGAATACCAACTCCCGTCATCTAGCGTCGTTTTAAGCAAGCGGACAATTTCTGTCTCGCTAAAATCCAATTTGCTTAACTGGTGAGACAGCAGTTGTTGGAATTCGCTGGAAGTAGCCCAAGTTTGCCACTCTGATGCGGTGACCAGAGCAGTGTGGATATAAACGTTATTAAGAAAACGTTGTTTAGGCCACCACCGCCGGCCACGTAGGGGATCCATAATCTGGACAAATGGGCCATGCCATCGCCAAACAACAACAAAATGGGTGCGTCCATTGAATTGGCGAAGTGCTACAATAGCCGGGAGAAGATCAACCGCTTCTGTTAGAATATGATTGGCCGGCATCATAATCTGCTTAGCGTTAAGCCCCAGCTTACCGGCGGCCTGCTCTAACGTATCCATCGAGCGGCCTGCCCCCTCACTGCCGAGAGCCTGCTTGAATGGAGCACCCAGGCTGCCGGAGAGATCAAAGCCTTGCAAGACGGCTTCTAAGGTGGCTATGCCTGCCTCCTGAGCTGTAGGGCGAAACACATCAGGCACCAACCAGGCTCGTTCGGTAAAGAGATAATTTAACTTCATGAAATGGTTCTTTGGTAGTTTCCGAGTG
>JAGRCC010000570.1 GCA_020433785.1 Anaerolineae bacterium | reverse complement strand
GCCCCCGCGAGCACATCCTGGCCGAAGCCCATCGTTTGCAAGCCGCCGGCGTAAAAGAGATCATCCTTATCGCCCAAGATACCACCGCCTATGGCCGCGATTGGGGGGAACTGGATGGCCTGCCCTCGCTGCTGGAGCAGCTCGTCGCAGCCGCGCCCGGCGTCAACTGGTGGCGATTGATGTACGCCTACCCCGGCCACGCCAGCGACAAACTGGTCGAGGTCATGGCCGCCCATTCGCAGATTATTCCTTACATCGATATGCCCTTGCAGCACGGCCATCCCGACACCCTCAAACGGATGCGTCGCCCGCATAATGTGGATAAGCTGCTGCGCTGGATCGAACAGTATCGCACCTCGATGCCGGGGGCGGTGCTGCGCACTACCTTTATTGTCGGCTATCCCGGCGAAACCGAAGCCGAGTTTCAGGGCTTGCTCGATTTTATGGCGGCGGTTAAGTTCGACCGGGTGGGAGCCTTCACCTTTTCGCCAGAGCCGGGTACCCCAGCGTTCGATTTGCCCGACCCAATTGATCGAGATATCCAACAGGATCGTTGGGAACGACTCATGGCCTTCCAGCAGCCTATTTCCTTGGAACGCAACCGGCAGATGGTCGGCCAACGGCTTGACGTCTTGATCGACGGCGCGGGCGACGGCCTCAGCATTGCCCGCAGCTACCGTGATGCCCCGGAGATCGATGGCTATGTGGTGGTTGAAAAAGAGCTATCTGTCGGGGAGATGGTGCCTGTCTTAGTCACCGGGGCGATGGAGTATGACTTAGTGGCTATGCCGGCAGATCAGCCGATTTTGGTAATGTAGAGGTGTAAGCTGAACACTTACGTCGAGGTATAAGTCGCCGAAAATGGCGACTTTTTTATTTTGGGACAAATATCCCCCTGAATCTTAGCGGCATTTCGGTTATACTAGAGTCAAAAGTTAGATTCCTGGGGAGGATTATGACTAGTCACCGAAAGTACCGATTAATCACGGCCGGTATTTTTTTAGCTTGCTTGCTCGTACCGGCGATCGCTTTGGCGGTCAATCTACTCATGAACGGCCGCTTTGAAAGTTTTCAAAGCTACAACGGCGAAAACTGGCGCGGCTATCCCGAAAAGTATGGCCAAGGCTGGCATGTGACCGTGATCGATGAAGACGGTCTACACTTTATGGACAGCGACACCTTTGGCCACTTCCTGAGCGCGACTTACGGCGTTCCCTATCTAAACTACAGATTAGAGGGTAGTTATGCCCAATCTTTTGCTTCGCGCCGCGCTTTTGAATTTGTCTTTTACCAAACGGTCAACACCACCGGCGGTAACGATTATGTGGCCGGCGGTAAGATAGTGACCTACTACAAAGGTTCCGGCGGCGAACGTAACGACAGCAAAGTCTTCAAACGCATCGGCGTCGATCCAACCGGCGGAACTGACTACGCCAGTTCCAACATTCTGTGGACCGACTGGGACGGTACCGACAACGCCTGGATCAGCCCGGCTCTGGCTTACACAGCTTCCGGCAGTCAAGCAACCGTTTTCATTCAGGTTGAAAATATCGAATCGGATGTCGGTTCGGCCTATCTGAATACCGGCTACATCGACAACTTCAAATTCGAGCTGGCCCCGATCGCCACGCTCAATCTGCCGGCACAGGCCAGTCCCGGTTCGGTCAACGTCAGTTGGAGTGTCACCATTCCTGATACCAGCTTCTGGAGTTTATGGGGCTATGATGTCCAATACAAAGATGAGTCCATCGGCACGTGGCAAACCATTCAAGAACATGATGATAGCGATGGCGGCGATACCAACTACACCCTAACCGCCCAAGCCGGGAAGATTTATACGTTTCGCGTTCGGCCTTGGGAGCAGCACGGCACCGGCGATGCCGCAACGACGGCGATGCCTGGCGTCTGGCAAGAGAAAAGCGTGACCATCGGCGATGCCGTCATCGGCCGGATAATCAATCACGCCGGACTGGGGTTAAGCGGCGTCACGGTCTCGATTGATGGCACCTCGACGACAACCACCAGTGAGGCGGACAGCACCTATGCCTTGGAAACCGGCGGCGGCGGCAATTTCGACATTGTGGCTAGCAGCTTTGGAGGGCTGGTGGCTCCGCCCATGACCACTCTTAATGTCCCATCGGGCGGTATTGAGGAACTCGACTTGATGCTGCGGCCCACCGGATCGGCTCAAGGTCTGACCAACAACGATTTCGAAACCGACTTGAGCGACTGGACCGGCGGAGGATCAGCCTCAGCGTCAACGGCCGACCGGCATACCGGCGAGCGGAGTTTGCTGATTACCAACAGTACCACCATCTCTCAGGTCAACAGCATCACTGGGATGAATCGACCGCTGCTCTCGTTTTGGTACAAGAGCGACTCATCGTTCACGGTGGAATTCTTGGATGGTTCGGACGGCGTCGCTACCAAGGAGTTAAGCCCGGTAGCGGAGTGGACTTACGCCTGGCTGGACTCGGGGCTGGGCGAAGATTACTCTGGGCAGGTCGGTGCCAGATTCACCTATACCGGCGGCACGGCAAACATTTATATCGATGAGGTTAGCATCGGCGAAGGACCATTGAGGACCTATTTTCCGCTTCTCCTTCGAGATTAATCCAAGCCAAATCCATATATAGACAGCATATGATACATCACAATCCCAACGCTCGTCGCCAAATTCAGGCTGCGAACTTTGGGATTTTTCATGGGTATTGTCGCACACGAATTAGGGTTAGCTTTGAGCAGCCACTCCGGCAGGCCGGCGGTCTCTTTACCGAACAAGAAGCTATCGCCGGGCCGGGGCTGGATATGAGTATAAGGGCGTTTGACTTTGGTAGTTAGCAGATAGGTGTGAGCAAAATCGAGCTGAGCAAAATAGGCTTCAACATCAGGTAGGTGTTTGATGCGGGCGAATTCCCAGTAGTCCAACCCGGCTCGCCGCAGATAACGA
>JAGRCC010000569.1 GCA_020433785.1 Anaerolineae bacterium | reverse complement strand
CTATGTTCTGGCCGCTGGAAAAAGCGGCTAATTTAATCGATTTCTGGCAAGATTTTATTCTCAACGCGCCCGACACTATGACCGGCTGGTTTGCGTTTGTAACTGTGCCGCCGGCAGCGCCCTTCCCGGAAGAATATCAGCTGCAAAAAATGTGCGCCATTGTCTGGTGCTATACCGGCGACCCGGAAACGGCCGAAGCCGTTTTTAAACCGATCCGCCAGTTTGATCCGCCGGCCATTGACTTGGTCGGGCCGATTCCTTTTCCCGCCTTGCAACGGATGTTTGATGGTTTGTATCCGGCCGGCTTGCAATGGTACTGGCGTTCGGACTTCTTCAACGGCTATGATCACAAAGCCATTAGTCTGCATACAAAATACGGAGCGCAGTTGCCCACCATGCAGTCAACGATGCATATCTATCCTATCAATGGCGCGGCGGGACGGATTGGCCCGCAGGAGACGGCTTGGGGGTATCGCCAGGCCAAATTTGCCCAGGTTATTGTCGGCGTTGATCCCGATCCTCAAAATAACGAGCGTATGATCGAATGGGCCAAGGATTATTGGCTGGCGATGCATCCCTATTCAGCCGGCGGCGGCTATGTGAACATGATTATGGATGAGGGCGAACAACGGGTTAAGGCGGCCTATGGCGACAATTATGCGCGCCTGGCGCAAGTCAAAGCCACATACGACCCGTATAACTTCTTCCATGTCAACCAGAACATCGAACCTAAGGCGTAACGTTTGTGAAGAATTGACCCTGTTCTAAAAATAAAGAAATGTAACAACATAAATTTCCCCTCACCCTCACCTTCTCGCCCAATTTGGGCGACGGGGTGAGGGTTACCGGTTTTTGTTCTCGTTGCTATACCGTAGGTTTGGTCATACCTCTCTGAAAATAAGATAGTAGGGCAAACTTAAGTTTGCCCTACGGAATTTTTATTGTCGTTGCTGTACCGTAGGTTCTGTCGCACTTCTCTGCAAATAAGATGACCACATCATAAGGAAGCGCAGAAGGGCAGCCGTGGCCTAAACCGGCCCCGATAACCTTTTTTGAGAGGCCCTTGATGGGTATCCGAATTTCTACGTTGTTTCCTGAATTATATGGCAAATGATTTGACTCGAAAACGCTACTTTGAACGAACTTGATAGTTGAGTTATACTTTGGCTTCGAATTTAATTAAGGAAAGCAACGATGCGTTTAAAAAACAAAGTGGCTCTCATCACCGGGGCCAGCAGCGGAATTGGGCGGGCAACTGCCCTGCTTTTTGCTCAAGAAGGCGCGGCCATCGTCGCCGTGGATGTCAATGACAAGGGCGGGCTCGAGACGGTCGAGATTATTACGCAGCAAGGGGGTCAGGCGACCTATATTCACGCCGATGTGTCCCAAACTCAAGATTGCCAGCAGATGGTTCAGCACGCCGAAGCGACATTTGGGCAGCTCAATATTCTCTTCAATAATGCCGGGATTATGCACAGCCAAGATGATGATGCCATCAATACGGCCGAGAATATCTGGGATTTAACGATGGCGATCAATGTCAAAGGCGTTTTTTTGGGGTGCAAATATGGCATCCCCGCTTTGCGCCGGGCCAACGGGGGATCGATCATTAACACCGCCTCTTTTGTGGCCTTGGTGGGAGCGGCCACGCCGCAGTTGGCCTACACCGCCAGTAAAGGGGCTGTGCTAGCGATGACCCGCGAATTGGCCGTCATTCACGCCCGCGAGAACATTCGGGTTAACGCTCTTTGCCCGGGGCCGCTCCGAACCGAGTTATTGATGAATTTTTTGGATACCGAGGCTAAAAAACAGCGGCGATTGGTCCATATCCCGATGGGGCGGTTCGGCGAGGCCACAGAGATGGCTCAGGCCGCGCTATATTTGGCCTCAGATGAATCTTCATTTATGACCGGCGCCGAGTTTGTTGTAGACGGCGGCATCACGGCCGCTTATGTCACCCCGGAGTAAATTTGATGCCGATCAACGGATCCTTTATGTCAGAAGCAGGTTGCGCCGGAGTCGTGGCCGGTGTTGTGACAAATATCGTTATCTATCTTGTCGTTATCGGGTTTGAGCTGACTTATTTGGGACCGCTATGGTTACTGCCCGGTTTTATCGGGGGATTTATCGGGGGGCTGGCCGGCCATCAACTTAAGCGGACCAGTCAGTGGTCCGGCATTATTGGTGGAGCTGTGGGAACGGCCATTGCTTTTGCCGGCATGGGGTTTATACTGGCGAACAGCTAGAAGATCATTTTCAAAACAGGAACATAAGATCAGACCGGCAAGATTGAAGGGACATGCGATGGATGACATCGGCACTTATGAAGAACGTCGTTTCCCGGCGTTTCGCCATCCTACGTTGGATACGCTGGAGTTGGGCCGGAAAAAACATCATATTCCTCTCTTGTTGGAAGTGGATGTGACCGAGGCTCGCCATTTTATGCAAGAATTCAAGGCTCGAACGGGGGAGAGCCTCTCTTTTACGGGCTGGGCTATAACCTGTATCGGTCGGGCCGTGAGCGAGCACAAATATATCCAAGCCATGCGCAAAGGTAGAAATCGCCTGATTATTTTTGACGATGTCGATGTCTCTATTATCGTAGAAAGGGCGGTTGGTCACAGCGACCGTGCTTCAGCGTCATTACCGATGCCTTATGTGGTTCGGCGGGCGAATACGAAGACCGTTAAAGCCATTAATGACGAGATACGCGCCGCCCAAACCGAATCGCTGGGCGCGGGCGAGGTTCAACTGGGCGCTCGGCGTAAGGCCTATCTGGCTAAAGTGTTCACGCTTATGCCCCGCTTTATGAGAAACCTGCTGGTCTGGCGGCGATTGACGAATGATCCCATCTTTGCCAAAAAGGCGATGGGAACGGTGGTGGTGACCTCGGTGGGCAGCGGTGGGAGTTATAGCGGCTATGGCTGGGCCATTCCGATTGGGATCCATCCGCTGGTCTTCGCGCTGGGTAGTATTGCCCGAAAACCTGGTGTTGTCGGCGAAACCATTGCTATCCGCGAGTATCTAAGCCTAACCGTTCTGTTTGACCACGATGTGACCGATGGCGCGCCGGTGTTTCGTTTTTTGCGGCGGTTAAACGAACTATTTGAGGAGGGATACGGTCTTGATCGGTAAAGCCACGCCGCATTTGAATGAAGTTGACGTCTATGATGAAAGTCACGCCAA
>JAGRCC010000046.1 GCA_020433785.1 Anaerolineae bacterium | reverse complement strand
GCACCGACAGATCCATCCGGATGGCGTCCGCTCCGGCCGGTGGTGTTGAAAGATAGTGGTACATCAAAATCGGCACGTGGAAAGTGCCGGTGGGCCGGCTGATCCGAATCGGTGAAGCGGTAGGCGGTGGATTGGTGGGCAACGCTTCAAGGGTCGATGACATCGGAACGGATGAGATGAGTGTGGCCGTGGGCAGGACCGGCTCGGTTGGGGATAAGACGACGGTGGGTGAGACTGCGGCGGTGGTCGGCGTAGGTCGGGCCGTCGGCGTGGCCCGCGTTGGCGTTGGGATGACCGGAGTGGCGGTTGGCGTAGGCGGTAAGGTGCTGGTCGGTGTGGCGGTTGGGGATGGCGTTGAAGTGAACGTGGGTCTAAGGGTTGAAGTGGGAGTCGGGATGGCCGCAGCGTTATCGGCCACCACTAAACCCATCCCCACCTGCATCCCGACAACCAGCAACAGTATAGGCGCAACAAACCAAAAACGGAAAAGAGTCCGCATGATCGCTTTCACAACCGGGCCTTGTTAAATCTCTTCAAAATCGACCAAATCGCCGGAGGGGGTTAATTTTTTGATGGTCAGCTCGGCCTGGTCTAGCTGCAACCCACACTGTTTAGCCAAATCCATCCCGGTTTGATAGAGGGCCATAGCTTCGGCCAACGGCAGATTGCCGGCTTCAAGCTGGGTAACCGTTTCTTGCAGCCGGTTATAGGCTTCTTCAAAAGTCAATTGGTCGATGGCGTTTGCGGTACTGTCCATTTTTGCGTTCCTACATTTTTGAGTCGTTTTCGATCAGACCGTTATCTTATTACAATTATACGAGAATAATAGAATAGTCAAACTGCTATTTATGAGAGGTAGCCCGTCTTATATGGCACGAAAATCATTTGCTCTATGCCTCTAATGAAAATACAGTCGTCAGATGTCGGTAGTCAGCTATTTTCATCATCTTTGCTGTACCGAGGTTCCGTCACACGCTCTTTGAAATGAGGGCATCATTTAGTCGCACCCTTAGTAACCGCTGTGCTCTATTCTTAACAAATCAGGTTGAACCGTTTTGTTCCACTCTAAAACCCAATCGATAGACCGTTTGATGCCGTCTTCAAAAGTCATCTTGGGGTTATAGCCCAATAATTTTTTGGCTTTGGTTAAATCGGCGACGTAAAAATTGATCTCGCCGGGTCTAATCGGTTTGTCGATAATCTCAGGCGTAACGTTGAGATTGGCGGCGATGGTTTCGGCCAACTGGATCAGTGTAGCGGGACTGCCCGAACTAAGGTTGAAGGTTTCGTTAACCACCTCATTGTTGAGCAGCTTTTCGATGCCCAGCATAAAGCCATTAACGCAGTCATCAATGTAAGTGAAATCGATCAATTTATGGCGGTCGTAAATGGTAATCGGTTCGCCGCGCCGCATCTGGTCGATGAAAATGTGGATGACGCGCGTCATTCGCTGTAAATCGCTATCATACCGGCCGTAAACATTGCTCAAGCGAAAAATAAGGTACTTGAGGTTGTAGCAGTGGGCATAGGAGTAGATCAGCATTTCATCGGCCATTTTGTAGGCGGCGTAAGGGCTAAGAATGTGATAAACATCGGCCTTATCTTCGCTGACCGATGGCGGTTCAGGCCGGCCGTAGACTTCTCTGGAACTGCTAAACACGACCGGAACCTGCTGCATCCGGCAAAACTCAAGCACGTTAAAGGTGGTGGTCGTATTTTCGTGGGCGCGTTTGGGATCGAGGACCAGTTCGTGAACCTTGGCGTTAGCGGCCAAACTAACCACCAGATCAGGCCGGTCAAAGCCGGGGATGACCGCGTTTAACATTGGCGACGTAGGCATGCCTTCAGCCGCCAGGTCGCGCTTAAGAAAGGGAATCTGGTCGGTCCAGGAATTAGGTCGGCGGTCGATACCCAAGACCGAAACGCCTTTTTTCATCAAGGCCAGGCTCAAATTGGTGCCAACCTGTCCGCTGCTGCCGGTCACTAAAATTTTCAACATACATTATCTCCCTGAGGATTGGACAATGGCTTCAAATTCGCCATCGCTAACTTTAACCACAATCCGGTCATCCTGATCCACTTGCTGCGTTTGGCTGATTACGGTGTTTTCTTTTTGGACAATAGCGTAACCCCGGCTAAGTGTGGCGTGAGGATTTAATGTTTCCAAGCGCGAAGCCAGACTGGCAACCTGCTGCCGTTGTAAATCCAGGCGATGCCGCAGCGTTTGGGTAGCCCGGTAAGTCAGGCTGTCGATCTGCTGCCGGAAGGTATTGATCTGGTTTTGGGGTGACAGCCGTTCTAAAGCCCAGGTCTGCCGGTTTAGATCGGTGCGGGCCTGGTGAACGATTTGCCGGGCGGCGTCGATTAAGGCAATTTCTGCGCCGGCCAGATTTTGTTCTAAGTCAAAGCGGTTGGGCGAAACAATTTCCGCCGCGGCGGAAGGCGTGGGCGCGCGCACATCGGCCACAAAATCGGCGATGGTGAAATCGGTTTCGTGGCCTACGCCGGTGACAATGGGGATAGGGCAAGCGGCAATTGAGCGAGCCAGGGCTTCATTGTTAAAAGCCCATAAATCTTCCAGGCTGCCGCCACCTCTAGCCAAAATGATCACATCGATGGGCTGCCGGGCCAGCAGGTGCAGCGCGGCCATAAGTTGCCGAGGCGCCGCCTCGCCCTGCACCGCCGCCGGCGAGAGAATGACCTGCGCGAGTGGATATCGCCGCCGCAGGACGTTAAGAATATCACGCAGCGCCGCCGCATCGGGCGATGTGACCACGCCTATGTGTTTAGGAAAAGCGGGCAGCGGCTTTTTGAGATCGGCCTCAAACAAGCCTTCGGCCGACAGATGGGCTTTGATCCGCTCGAATTCGGCGTGAAGCGCGCCCTGACCGACCGGTTCGAGATCATCGACATAAAATTGATAATTTCCCCCGGCTTCGTAGATCGAGATTTTGCCGTGAGCCAAAATAGCCTCACCTTCGCGCTGTGGCCGGTAAACAAGTTGGCTGGCCGTTGCTCGCCAAATGACACAGCGGATGGTGGCTTTAGCATCTTTTAGGGTAAAGTAAATGTGGCCGGAGGCAGCCGGTTTCCAGTTAGAAATTTCCCCCTCTAGCCAAACATTTTGTAGGCGGCCATCGGCTTCAAATTTTTGGCGAATGTAGGCGTTAATTTCGCTGATTGAATAAACTTTTGGCGAGAAATCGAACAGGGTTGGTTGGTACATTGAATAACGACTTTAAGGCGTTAGGCGCAAAGCGGCGTGCCAATTTGTAAGCACATTATGGCATGAAATCAGGGGGATGCAAGCGGTCATAGAGGGAATTGCCGGCGGATCACGCTCTATTTAAATGTTGGCTCACCGGGAAGGTTAAAGCAGTTGAAATCGGCCTGTGGCGCGTACAATTTTACTGTTGAAATTACTAACAAAGCCGAACAGACGCCCCTGCAACTTTCGCCAGTCCTCACTGGCTAAAATAGTCTGCATTGTGTTCAGGTCTTCGGTGACGCTGCCCTGGAGAATTTGGGGGCCACTGCCAAAAACAGTGTACCAAGCTTCGGTTGGCTGCATGCCCAGTTTGGTCATACCGGGAATAAATTCCCTGACAATAAATTCAAAGTATTCGCTTTCCGAACCCGGTTTGATATCCCAACTCATTAGTAACTTAACCATGCATTTAGGCCTTCAAGTGTAAGATTTAGTTAGATAGTACAGTGAGAGGATAGCAGAATAGAGGTATTTCTGCAAGTCTAATTATTCGGTTATCAGGCGAATCAGGCTCTCGCCCCGGCCAAAGGGACCAATGGCGGCCAAACTATAGTGTCCGGGAGCAATCAACTGCTCCACCAGGGCGCTGATTGCGTCGCCGGTTACGGCCTCATAGGCGGCTAAGACTTCTTCCGGTGATTTTATCTCATTTTGATACAGGGCTTGATAGGCCACCCAGGCGGCTTGACTGTACGTATCTTCCAGCCCCAGCACCATGCGGCCTTTGACGTATTCTTTGGCCTTGCGAAGTTCTTTAGCGGGAACCGGGTCATCACCCAACCGTTTTAACTCGACCAAAATGGCTTGCAGCGCCTCGCCCGCCCGCCGGGGATCGACGCCGGCGTAAATAGTGAGCGAACCGGTATCCTGTAACAGGTTGAGGCCGGAGTCGACGGCGTAGGCCAACCCTTTCTCTTCTCTAATACTCAGAAACAGCCGCGAACTCATGCCGTCGCCCAAGAGCGTGTTGAGGATGCTCAACGCATAGCGATCGGGATGGGTACGTGGCAATCCGGGCAGAGCCAAACAGAGATGCCCCTGCTCAATGGCTCGATGTTCGATGCGGTAGCGTACTTCTGGGACCGGAGCCGGAGCCGGCTCATAGGCAGGGGGCGCTTGGGCCGGCCAATCGCCTAACCGGGCGTCAATTTCCGGAATGACCCGATCGGGATCGAACGCACCGCCCAAAGCGACAACGATGTTCCCGGGGTGATAACTGGCCTTAAAGAATGAGATGAGGGAGGTGCGGTTGATGTTGCGCAAACTGGCAGCGGTACCGGTCACACTCTGGCCCAGCGGATGATCAGGCCACAAGACTTCATCGATGATGACATCGAGCCACTCGTCCGGGGAGTCGAACACCATATTGATCTCTTCGCCGATGACCCGGCGCTCTTTTTTGATGTCCTCCGTTGTAAACAACGAATTTCTGAGCAAGTCGGCCAGAAAATCAATGGCGACATTAACATGAGCGGCCGCGACTTTGGTGTAGTAAACCGTGGTTTCTGGACCGGTATAAGCATTACTATCGCCGCCGATACCTTCTATGGCTTCGGCGATTTGCCTGGCGGACGGTCTGTTTTTAGTCCCTTTAAAGAGCATATGCTCAATGAAATGTGAAATTCCCGATAGGTTAGCCGGTTCATAGCGAGCGCCAACCTTCACAAAAACGCCCATGCTGATCGATTGAAAGGCATAGGCCGGAACCATTAAAATCCGCAAGCCATTCGGTAGTGTATGATCGATGTAATGCATTAAATAGCCTGACCTCATATAAAAAAACTGGGCTGCCAAAGCGCAGCCCAGATAGTGATTATATCTTGAGTGACGGATTTATCAACTTTAGCG
Organism: Anaerolineae bacterium; assembly: GCA_020433785.1. Next base: position 7,539 of record JAGRCC010000046.1, on the reverse strand, counting down.
ATCGGTGCGGTGGACCGAGCGGACCCCATAGATGAGCAAAATCAATACAGTCAAGCTCACCCCGGCCAGCGGTAGAAACGGTTCTACTTCGGCCACAATTCCAATTCGACCGGTGACCGGCAGCATATCAGGGGGCGGTTCGGCCACAGACTCCGGCTCGGTGTCACCTGTTTTAGGCAGTCCGTTGGGAGGAACAAAATTGTCCTCGTCTTCGCTTTCGGCTTCGACGGTCGGCTCTGTTGTTGGGGGCTGAGTTGGCTGTGGTGTTGCTGTGGCTTCAGGAGTGGCTGTGGCGGTGATCGTCTGGGCCGCGATTACGAGTGTTGGAGTAATAGAGATCGGTTCCACGATCGGAGCCGCCGGAGCCGGCTCATTATCCGAGCCGATGGTGAAATCGAGCCAAGCTTGATCGGCGGCACTTTCGCGGTAAAAGAGGGTGGCAGTTTGTCGAATTTGGCCGCTGTTCGGCTGATCAGCGGCGGCCTTGACCGTGATAAAGACATTGCGCTCGGCTCCGGAAGGCATGGTATCCAGAAAGACCGCCACCAATTGGCCATCGTCGCCGCCGTTGACAATCTTGAGATTTTCAGCGGCGATGGAGGCGGCTTCGACCTTGGTGGCCGTTAAGCCGGCTGGCATCAAGCTGGTGACGATGACATTAGTGCTGTCATTGGGTAAGGTGTTTTTGACCGTTAGTTTGACCGGGATTTCAACACCGGGCGATAGCGTCGATGGGCCGGTCATTTCCAGGGTCGCCGGCGGATCGACGCGAGGGCCGCTATACACGGCGATATTGGCGATGGTGGCGTAGTCGCAGTTGAGGTACACGCCCGCGTTCTGGATAAGCGGATCAAGCGAATCATCCAGCGCCGGGGGCAGCACAACTTGCAGCGTGGCAATGCCCGTGCCGAGACTGCCAAAACTATAGGTCCCGTTGCTAGAACTGGTGGCGTCGACCTCCCAACTGCCTGTGCTCAATTTCGAGCCGATGCCGCCCAGCGCTCCGACTCCCCAGTGGAGCACTTCCCCTTGCAGAATGGCACAGCGCTCGGCGGCCGAGTCGCTATCGTCGCTGTGGTGGCCGTCATCGCTGCTACTTCCATCTCCGTCATCCGATGGTCGAGGGTCCTGCGGCAGCGGGCCGGCATAAGCGATGGATAGGGTGGCCGTACTCCAAATCAAAGCAATCATTAAAGCTAGGGTTGTTAACTGTTTAGACATGTTATTCGCACCTATAAAGGCTAATCGAATGTTAAATAAATGGTATCATAAATAAAGTTTAACGTCAACCAATTTATGTCAATCCACATCTCGCCGGACAGCCTCAGTGGAACTACTTGTTGCGCTCTGCCCCAAACCGGAAAATGTAATTGTTGCTGTCGATTGATTGTTGGATTCACTAGTTTCCACAATTTCCACAAAGGTTTTATTGTTCGGATCATCGGTGTCGAAGCTGTCGGCATAAGCCAGGATCGTCGCGCCGGCGGTGGGTGGCCAAGTTTTATCGGTGGGGCTAGGGCCGACCGATCCATCAGAGGTGAGCGTAATTGAGGTCCCGCCGTCCAAGGCCGGCACTTCCCAGCCCATCCCGTGTGTTGCCTGCACTGCCGGGCTGTTCCAACGTCGATCATTGGTAACGCCGACCAGCGTGCCTGGTTCAGTTTGCGGGTCGGCATAGAGATCGACCCAGAAACCGCTGTCGGTGGGGCACGTACCTGTATTTTCTACCACCACCGTGACCACGCCCCCGTTAATCGATAAGCCGGTCACTTCTAGATCGATATCGGTGCAGGCCGGCGGTGTGTAATCTTTCAAGATGGCCGGCAGGAATATGGTGCTGGGTGTCGCCTGACTGTTACTAAAGGTACAAGTCACGTTCTCGCCTGCATCGAGATCAATGGTGGCCGTCGAGCCGGCGGTGGTTGTGCCATTGTCAGGGTCGGTGCAGCTCAGACCGGTCAGATTCCAGCCTGAAACTGCGCCTTCAGTCACGCTGTAGCTGCCAGGACTGAGATTAAGCTGGGTGAGTGTGCTGCTGAAAGGATTGCCGTTATCGATCAGCGTAAAGTTCCCCAGACTGCCGGAGAATGCAAACGGCTGGCTGTCATCGGGAGTGGCATCCTTTATGATGGTAATTGAACCCAGCGAGTTATTGACGGTGTTGGTAAAGGTGCAAGTGACATTTTCGTCGTAGTTGAGGTCAATATTCGCCTGACCTTGGCTGGGATTGGTGGTGGTATCGCTGGTGGGATCGAAACAGGTAATGTTGTTTAGGGTCCAACCGGCGGTAGCTAACTCGCCGACGGTGTAAGAACCGAGGGGCAGGTTAGAGAAAGTAATGGTGTTTGAATAGATATCGGCATCGGCTCCATCGTCCAGGGTAAACGCTCCAATCGACGGATTGCCGATAAAACTGAAATCCTGGGTATTATCGGGCACCGTATCCTTAATAATTGTGATCGAACCAGGTATGGCGGTGTTAGTGAAAACGCATGTGACGGTCTCATCGATTCCAAGGCCGATGGTAGCGATCGGGTCGCTGTTATCACAAGTGGCGGTCAGCGACCAGCCGGAGGGTACAGTCTCGGAAAGAGAATAAGTACCGGAAACGACATTGGTGAATGTTCGAATTCCCCCGTTTGCCAATGAGAATGACGATGGGGTCAGTCCGCCAGCGGTGAAGCTAAACGAGGTTGTCGTCGGGTCGGGTGAGGGATCGGTGACTTTGTGCACAATGAGCGTGGAGAGTTTGGTATTCGTATAGACACATGTTATGGTTTCACCGGCATCAAGGGTGATATTGCCCGCCGTAGGATCATCACCGTTGTCGCAAGAAGCTACGGTTGACCAGCCGGTAACTGAAGTTTCAGATAGGTTATAGCTGCCCGGTTTGATGCTTCCACTGTTGGTAGGCGTGGTTGTATTTGACAGAGCCGGTGTCCAGTTGATCAAGTCCGGTCCGCCGGTTAAGGCGAAATTGAAAGAGGTCGTATTGCTCGATGGCACGGTTACTTTGTCAATGATAATCGCGCCGCGTTGGGTGTTGGTAAAGATACAAGTAATGGCTTCACCCGGCGATACGGCAATATTGTTGATCGGGCTGCCATCGCTACAAGTTGACGTGAGGTCCCAGTCGGTCGGCGTGGTTTCGGCCACGGTGTAGCTGCTGCCAGACGTGACATTGCTAAACGTGCGGCTGCCACCGTTCGAGAGTGTAAAGTTGGCCGTGGTCAGGCTGGTTGTGAAAGTGAATGCGGAGCTGGTGGTCGGTGTAGTAACTTTCTGGACGGTAATACTACCCAGATTAGAGGTATTTGTGAAGACGCAGGTGATGTCTTCCCCCGGTCCGACGTTAACGGCGTTGATCGGGCTGCCGTCGCTGCAACTGGAGGTTAACGTCCAGCCGGTGGGGACCGTTTCTGAAATACTATAAGTTCCGACGGTGACATTATTGTAATTTTGGCTGTTGCCATGAGACAGGGTGAAGCTAGTGGTGGTGGATAGATCGGTGGTAAAGGTAAATACCCCAGGGCTGGCCGCTGGTACGGTCACCTTTTGGACGGTGACGGTGCCGGGATCGGCGGTGTTGGTGAAGACGCAGGTCACAAATTCTCCGACGCCAATTGAGATATTATCGACGGTGCTGCCGTCATCACACGCGGAATCCATTGTCCAGCCGGACGGAACTGTCTCCGTGATGGCGTAACTGCCCGGCGTGATATTGTTGAAATTTTGGCTGTTTCCGTGGGTTAAGGTGAACGTGATGGGGGTCAGCCCACTACTGGCGGTGTAAGCGAAGGTGGTTGTTAGGCCCGGCGGAGCGGTTACTTTTTGAATGAGCAGCCGGCCTAACTTCGTATTGTCGAAGGTACAAGTGATCGCTTCGCCCGGATCGAGGAAGACTCGAGCGGTATTGCCGCCCGGCTCCGTGAAATCGCCGCCGGTGCAGTTGATGTTGGTGAGTGTCCAGCCGGGAACAGACGCCTCGGTGATGTCGTATGTGCCAGATTGTAGGCTGGTAAAGGTAATGACGTTGGAATAAGGATCGTTCAGTGTGCCATTGTCATCTAGGATGAAGGAGGTGGTCAGGTCGCCGGTAAAGGTGAATGGTTGGGTACTATTAGGGGTGGCATCTTTGATGACGGTAATCGAACCGCGCTTGGTGTTGGTGAAAACGCAGGTCAGTTGGTCGGCGGGGCCAAGGGTGAGATCGACTCGGCCGGTGGCTAAGTTTGGCGTTCCACAACTGATGCCGGCCAGATCCCAATCGGTGGGTAGCGTTTCGGTGATGGCGTAAGTACCAGGAAGCAGGAAAAAGGTGTGGCTAACCGGGTAAGTGGGGTCAAGGTTGTCGTCCAGATAGAAGGTCCCGCTGATATCGCCGCTGCCCGAAAATTCAAAAGATTGGGAGTCATTATCCGGCAGCGCTGTTTTGACCACCGTAATGGAGCTTTGCTGGTAACGAATCGCCCGGTTGGCGGTTAGTGGGCTGCCGCTGTTGCAGGTTTCATATTGAAGGTAATTCGTATCATCAGCCAAAATGCCGATTGTGCCGCTGTTGCCATCATTGACGCTGGCTAAATCGGTTGTGGTATCCTGGTATTGGAACAAAATTAGATTAGAGGTTTCAAAGAAAACAACTTCAAAAGTGACTCCGTTGCTGCCTGAGTCTTGGAAGTGAACCATATTAGTCCATTGAATGATCAACCGGCGATCCGGGGCAGTGCCCTGAATTTCCCAGAAAACGTTCCCTTGATCGCCCCAATCATCCCACCAAGGTGCGACTAAATTTTGGTGGTCAGGATAGGCGGAAGATAAGGAACAAGCATTCAAATGGCTAATTTTTGTAGTCGTTGGATTTATCAGAATCGCGCCATTATTTCCGACCCTCAGACTAGATAAGGCTGTTCCATAAAAATCGAAGTCAAAGCCGGCGAGATCAGTTGTGGTAATGACGGCTTTATCTTCATCATCAAGGTTTAAGTTTGTTCCGGTGCCGGAGATGTTGGTAAAAGCGTAGGTGGGGCCAAACAGTTCGGTTTCGTCCTGGTAGGTATAACCGAAATTGTCGGCCCCGCCATTGGCCTTGAGCGGCGCTTGGGGCGGTTCAAGCATTGTGTGGGCGGTAGGCGCTGTACTGTTAGCCGCAGCCTTCACCACCGTTAACAAGCTGAGCGATAAAATGAGGGCCAATAATCCGGCAAAAATGATAAAAAGAATTCGAAGCATCTTGTTCATGAATAAGGACTCCTGGCGTATGAAGAAAATAGAGTAAGGGTGTTAATAAATGAATAACCGGGGTTAATTGGGGATAATTAGGGATTGAGAGTCAGTCGTAAAATTTTAACTACGGACAAAGACTAGACATAAAAACATATAGACTCTTCTTTAAGCGACGCTAAGGTCAACAGCCGTCACGATTTCCGGTCAAAAAGTTATTAACCTCCTAATAACGAGGATACACCAAAAGTATAGCGGTTGGGAAGGGACGAAAGTCTGTAAAATTTAGGGCAAAAGGTACTTACTGAGCTTTCCCGAAAGTCACATGAAAAAAGTGACTTTAGTCACATGAAAATCGGGTTTAGGGGAATTATTGACGGCCTAACTCTTGGAGATAGCGTTCAGCTTCTTCTTTAGCGAGGGTATCTTCACCACCTGACATCGAAAGGTAGGTCTCAAATGCTTCAGTGGCTTTTTGTTTGTCTTCAAGGAAATAATAGGCGACTCCCAGGGTAAAGTGGGGTTCCGCCAGGTCAGGAGAGATATCTAGGGCTTGCTGTAGTTGGGTCACCGATTTGGTGAGCAGGTCAGCGTCCGGTGACCCATTTACCGTCAAAGCCTGCTGCAAGTACAGCGCCCCTAAATTATAAGCGACTTCACCATCGGTGGGATTTAACTCTAAGGCTTTCTCGTACTGCGAAGCCGCCAGATCGAACTTTTGCTGTTGGTAGTAGGTGACACCCAAGTTGGCGTAAGCGCCCTGATATTCGGGGTTCAGTTCGATCGCCTTTTGGTACGCTTCGACAGCCTGGTCTAGCTGGCCGGTCTCATAATATTCATTGCCACGCCGGAAATGATCCTCGGCGGTCGCATCGACCGGAGCTAAAGGTGTTTCTATCGGCGACATATCACTGCTTGATTGAGCTGATGTTGGCGCCGGTTCAGCTGGTGGAGTTTCCGTTTGGCGGTTGAAAAGAGGAAAAAGCAGCACCCCAATCACGACAACAGCGACAATTCCAACCCCAAGACGCCACAGTAGATTTGGACTGCCGGATGAAGGGATCGGGGGCAGCGTCTCTTCTGATTGGACCTCCCCCGGCGACTCTTCAACGGTCAGTTCGTCGCTGCCAAGCTTTTCGTTATCCATATTGGAGGCTGCCTAAAACTTTGGCTCTAACACGACAATCTGCGTCTCTTCAGGCAGGCTGCCTTTGGTAACCTTAAGACTACCCTCTGGTTCCAACTTGGCGATGCCCATCTCTTTGAGAAACTTACTCACCGGATCCAGCGTGATCGTCAGTTGAGGCAAGCTGAAATGCATCGGAATAACGATGTAGGGTTCGATCAAGCTAATAACTTCGGCGGCTTGAGCCGCATTGAGGGCATTATGGCCCCCCACCGGCACCATCAGGATGTCGATACTGCCCAATCCTTCTACCTGGCTCTGCGAGGGAATGTGACTAATATCACCCAGGTGGCAAACGGCCAAATTTTCCATATAAATGACATATACGTTATTTTTAGCCACGGCACTAGTGTTATTGGCGGGGTATAGTTGAACACCAGTCACAAACGTCCCCCCGATTTCATATTCACCCGGCCCATCGATAACCTTGAAATCGGGCTTGACCGACTGAAGCGCGCTGTGATGCGGGTGGTCATGGCTAATCGTCACAATATCGGTTCTAGGTCGGTTTAGGGCAAGCCCTAGAGATTTATCATAAGGATCGGTTAATACCGTTGAGGTCCGATCTTTTATTCGAAAACAAGCGTGTCCGTACCAAGTAATTTCCATAAATTTTTATATATCATCCTTATCAATGGAATTTAATTGTATTTAATTTTACCATGATTCGGACAGATTTGGAAGTATACATAACTTCAAGTTCATCGACTGATCTCGTTGAGCGGTTGACTAGCCCCCTGACTTTCGGCAAATTTGATGGTCAACCGTCTAAATCGGGGCGATTGGGTTAGCTGAAATGAAATCTCATCCCGGTTATCTGACGGCGTCTGCTCTAAAATACCTAATAAGGTTAAATCACCTAAATCAGGGCGAATCGAGGCTGTACTACGCCCCATATATTGGGCGATCTTTGAGATAGAAGCGCGGGTATTGGGATTTTTGCCAAAAAAGGTTAGAATATCCCACTTGAGTAAATCGGTGGCGTACCTTTCAACAAAAACCAGAAAATCTACATCCACTTCTTTATTGAGTACCGGCAGCGAGGGTAACATTTGGATTGCTCCGTTTTGTGGTAAGATCAAAACATATCAACACCAGACTGGTCATAATATCTTAGAGCAGTTCACTCTAAC
>JAGRCC010000568.1 GCA_020433785.1 Anaerolineae bacterium | reverse complement strand
AATGGCCTGTTAAACAAGGTCTGGCAGGGTAGCAACTTGAGTTAAGTAACAACCCTCAAATAGACCTTCATCGTTTTGGCGCGGCGTGACAAATTATTATGCTGGATGGATCTTCTCAAAGCTGTCCTCTAGGAGTCTATTATGACTGAGCAAGAACAAGACAACCTTTATGTGGTGGGCATTGGTACCTCGGCGGGTGGGCTGGAAGCCCTGGAAAAATTTTTTACCAACATGCCCTTTTCTCCGCAATTTGCCTTTGTGGTCATTCAACATCTCTCGCCCGATTATGAAAGCCACATGGTTGAGCTTCTTTCAAAATATACGCCGATGCCGGTCCATGAGGCCAAAGATGGCATTCCGGTTGCTCCTGGCTCAATCTATCTGATTCCTCGCCGGAAAAATATGACCATTTTCCGGGGGAAACTGGTGTTGATCGATTACGATCGGACCCAGGGACTAAACCTCCCCATTGATATTTTTTTTGAGTCGCTAGGTAAGGATCAACAAGAAAAGGCCATTGGCATTATTCTATCCGGCACCGGCAGTGACGGGACGCGAGGGCTGCGAACCATCAAAGAGATGGGCGGGATGGTCATGGTCCAAAATGAGTCGGCCAAATTCGACGGGATGCCCAACAGCGCCATTGCCACTCGCCTGGTTGACTACGTGACCTCGCCTGAAAAGATGCCTGAAATTTTGGTCAATTACATTAAACATCCCGGTTTAATCATCAAAACCGAAATCGAAGAGGTAGACGGCCAGAGCGATGATACGGAGTTGATTAAACTTTTTGCTCTCTTGCATAAAAATACCGGAGTCGATTTCACCGATTATAAACGTACCACGGTTCTGCGCCGGATCGAGCGGCGGATGAGCTTGAATCAAATTGATCATATCATCGACTACGTCACTTACCTTAAAGAGTCCCCTAACGAATGCCAGATTCTCAGTAAAGAGTTTCTGATTGGCGTGACTCGCTTCTTTAGAGAACCGGAAGCATTTGATTTTATTCAACAGCAGGTTTTACCAACCCTTTTCAAAGATAAAGAAACACAACAGTCGCCACTGAGAATTTGGGTCCCCGGCTGTGCCACCGGTGAAGAAGCCTACTCATTGGCCATTATTATTCAGGAATATATGGAGCGGGTTGGGCGCTATTTGGATGTAAAAATTTTCGCCACCGACCTCGATAAAGAAGCCTTGGGCCACGCCAGCCGAGGCGCCTATTCTGACAGTATCACCGCCGATGTGTCAACCGAGCGGCTGCGTAATTTTTTCGTCAAACGTGGTAATCATTACGAAATTTTGCGGCGCGCCCGAACCATGGTGGTCTTTGCCCAACACAACTTGGTTAAAGATCCGCCCTTCTCCAATATGGATTTTATTTCGTGCCGGAATTTATTGATCTACTTCAAGCAGCCGCTCCAGCGGCGAGCCTTGGATACTTTTCAATTTGCACTCAGACCAGGCGGGTATCTATTTTTGGGGACCAGCGAAACCGTTGGCAGCGATTATGACAACACCTTCCTGATCGAGCACAGCAAATGGAAGATCTACCGCATGGCCGGCGGGCGACCTTCAATTACCAAAATCAACCCCATTCGGATTAAACAGAATGAGGCTCAACCCGAAAAAGTCGCCGGCGTTCGTGACTATCGGACCACGACAACAACGCAGAATGATGAATGGCGCGGCCCTGAAATGATTCTGCGCAGCCTGGTTGAGCAGGTGATGCCACCTTGTGTGGTGGTGGATGATAGTTACATGTTAATCCACGCCTTTGGTGAAGTTCGCGATTTTTTGAAGGCGCCGGTTGGCTATCAAATCGATCTAAATATATTGCATATGACACCGGAGGAACTATCTTTACCTGTAAGTACGGCGCTTCAACGGAGTATCCAAACCCAGGAAGAGGTGATGCTGCGCAACATTCCAATTAAGGAGTCGAGCAAATTCAAACGGATCAATTTGATCACCCGTCCGTTTTGGTCACAAGGCAGTCAGCGGCGACTTTATTTGGTAATTTTTGATATGTCGACCTCTGAGGAGAAAGCGGAAGAAGACCCTGGCGAGTCGTTTAATCTTAGCCGGAGTGCCAGCCAGCGCATTAAAGATCTGGAGCAGGAACTGCAATATACCAAAGAAAATTTACAGGCGACGATTGAGGAGTTGGAAACAGCCAATGAGGAACTACAAGCAACCAACGAAGAACTGTTAGCCGCGAATGAGGAGTTGCAAAGTACGAACGAAGAGTTACAGTCGGTTAACGAGGAGTTAATTACGGTCAACACCGAATATCAGGCCAAAATCAAAGAATTGACCATGCTCAACGATGATGTCAATAACTTGTTGCGCAGCACCGACATCGGTACAATTTTCCTGGACAGCGATCTACGTGTTCGAAAATTTACTCCGGCCACAACGGCGGTGATCAACCTGCTAGAGTACGATATTGGCCGCCCGCTCAGCCATATTACCCATAGCCTGAATGGGATTGATTTGGTTAACCTATCGCAAAAGGTGCTGGAAAATGCGGCTACAATTGAGCGTGAGGTTCAAAGCAGCCAAAACGGCTGGTATTTTCTGAAAGTTATGCCGTTCCGCACCAGTACTAATCACATTGATGGCGTTCTGATTACACTGGTCGATTTTACGGCCTTGCGTCGAGCTGAATATGAAATTGAACATCTAGATAAAGCCAGAGTTTACCTAAATAATGTCGGTGTAATGGTAATGGCTCTAAACCAAAGTGGCGACGTTTCATTTATTAATCAAAAAGGAGCCGAACTGCTGGGCTATCAAGCTGACAACATGATGGGCCGAAATTGGTTCGAGACATGTTTGCCTGAGACCGAGCGAGAAGAAGCGCGGTCGAAATTTCAGCAAGCGATGGCCGGAGAGCAGCAGAACCACATCAATTACGAATCCACCATTGTTGATCGCGTCGGGCAGGAGAAACTGATCTCCTGGACCACGTCTCTCCTAAAAGATGAAGCCGGCAAAATTCTGGGCCTTCTCAGTTCGGGCGTGGATATTAGCGAGCGCATCCTGATGGAAACAGCCCTCAAAGAAAGCGAAGAACGGTTTCGAGTGGCGCTGAAAAACTCGCCGGTAACGGTCACTCAACAAGATCGGGATTTGAACTATCGTTGGATTTACAATGCCAACGCTTATTACAATACTGAAGATATTATCGGTAAGTCGGAATTTGATTTGCTGCCGCAAGAAGAAGCCCAGAAACTGGTCGATATAAAGGGCGAAGTGGTTAAATCAGGGGACAGTTTCCAGCGTGAAGTGGTTTTAAACGTTCGGGATAAAACCGTTCACTATGATTTGACCGTTGAGCCGTTGCACGGTAATGGCGACGAGATTGTGGGCATAACCAGCGTCGTCACCGACATTACCCTCTATAAACAAGCCATGGCCGCGGCCAACCAGCAATCTAAACTCAGTGATTATTTGCTACAATCGATGCCCCACTTTTTTGTCGCCTTTGATCAAAACGGTAAAATCTTAAAGATGAATAGCCATATGTTGGATGTTTTAGGCTATAGTTCCGATGAGGTGATGGGGCGAGACTATATGCCAATGTTTATCCCTCAGGCCGAACACCCCATGGTGACCAAAGCAATGAATAAAGTTCGGGCTGGCCAGACTAAAGTGATGGCAACCAATCACGTCATCAAGAAAGATGGAGAGCAACTGTTAGTTGAATGGTACAGCTGGCCAGTCCACGAGGATCTGAATGACTTTGCCTATTATTTTGTTTTAGGTGTTGATTTACCGAAAAAGAAAAATAACGGACTGCTATCATCCGTCTAAATTGTGGAGTCACCCATGTCTCAATCCATCCGCCACAAGGCGGAAGCGCTGCTTCGAGATGATTACCCCCTGGAAGACTTAGTTAAGGATAAAGATCTTCCTAAAATCCTGCATGAATTACGCGTGCATCAGATTGAGTTAGAACTTCAAAATGAAGAACTAATTAGAACTCAACAAGAGTTGGCCACGGCTCAAAAAAAATATTTTGATCTTTATAATTTTGCCCCGGTAGGTTACTTTACCCTGGATCGGATGGGAGTCATCTTGGACTTGAACTTAATTGGGGCTGAGATACTGGGCCGAGAAAAAGGCCGGCTGATTAATAAGCCGATGTTATCTCATCTCAGCCCGGAAGCTCGCCCTATTTTTTTTCACCATCTGGATGTGGTTTTCGATACCGAGATCCGACAAAGCTGCGAACTATCCTTTAGGAATTTGGCCGGGGCCAAAACCTATTTTCTGGCCGAAAGTGTGGTCGCTCAGGACAATAATGGCGAATCCGTATGCCGTATGGTCATGACCGATATTACCTGGCGCAAGCAAGCCGAAAAGGCCCTGAGAAAAGGGGAAGAACGGTTTCGAATTGCGCTGTTAAATTCGCCCGTCTTTGTCACCGAGCAGGACAAGGATTTGCGTTACATCTGGCTTCATAACTCTCACCGGACGTTTTCTACAACCGAAGTTGTCGGCAAAACCGATGCGTTTTTATTTTCAAGCGCCGATGCGGGCATGCTCACCAACTTAAAGCGGCAAGCTCTAGAAACAGGCCAGATGGTTCGCCGGGAAGTTAAAGTCACGCTTAACAATGAACCCCGCTATTTTGATTTGACCATCGAGCCGGCTTACGATGGGCTGGGCTACCAACTCTCCGGAGTATTGTGCGCCTATGTAGATATTACCCATGTTAAAGAGGTTGAAGACGCGCTCCGGGCCAGCGCCGAGGAGTTGAAACGCTCGAACGCTGAATTAGAACAGTTTGCCTATGTGGCCTCGCA
>JAGRCC010000567.1 GCA_020433785.1 Anaerolineae bacterium | reverse complement strand
ACCGGCGGGATGACCAGATCGGCAAACTTTTGAACGACCCCGCGCACTTCAGGGGTAGTTCCTTCATTTAACAAATTCTGAACCGACACCCCGCGCAAATTATATTGGGCCACAAACTGGAGTTTACGGGCAATGCTGGCGGCATTTTCCAGGAAAATGGTATGTTGGATGTTATTTTCATCCAGATAGGCGTACCAGTAGGTACCGCTGTTCGTATCGAACTGGACGCCAGAGGAAGCCGGTACGCCCGCCAGGGTAAACTGGACGCCCTGACCGGGGCCAACGACATCGCCACCCTGAGCAATCGTCACCGCGCCCAGGGGTTCAACCGCTTCTTGATAAGAGATGTTACGGGTAATACCATTAACCTGCTCGGCGCTGTCAGTTGACAGGAGAAGTTGAATCTTGTAGCGGTTAACCTCGCCGGTGGCCCAGTTGAGCATGGCTTCCATTTGGCCGCCTTGCGCATAAGCCCGGGGATCCGGTAAGGCCGGTACTTTAACCACATTAGCAATTCGGCCGATAGCGCGCCAGTCATAAGCGCCGGTTTCCCAGGTATCGGCTGACACTTGCAGCGGCTCCTCAACCCGAACGGAAAGCTGCGTTTGGGCCGGCAGCGCTTGGCGTAGCTGTTCTAAGTAAGCGGTAAATTCGCGGCTCAAGTTGGGGTTGATGCCCCGGTAATCGAGATCAATTCCGGTCGCTCCGGTTTGAGCCAGCAACCCCACAATAGCTTGGATATTTTGCTCGCGAGCGGCACTATCGATCAGCATATTATCGACCAGGTCTGACCGGATAGAACCATCGTTAAACCAGTTACGGATGGTTGGAATGACCAGGAACGGGCCTTCCATCACCTCGGCCGGCACTTGCTCCAAGTTGCCGACCAGCCGCCCGCCCACATCCAGATAAACCCCTTCCGGGTTGACCTCCCGCAGGGTGTCTCTGAGTTCCTCAGGGAAGGGCGAGGTAATCTCATAATCGGCGGAGATGTTGGGGTTAACGGCCTGAGTCTGCATGGCCACGATGGACTCCGGCGCAAAATCGAGATTTGACTCGATAGTGTCTTCGGCCAAAATCTTTTGGCCCGGCAGCCATTCCCAGGCCTGACCGTTCCATGAGTAGAGATCGAGTGTCGCGTATGGCTCTGACTCATTGGGAATGGGTATTTTGAGAGTTACTTCTTCCGGTGAACGGCCCTTGATTTGGAGTCGATAATAAGGACTCTTCATCACCAGGTTCGGTGGAATATTTTCAGCGGCGGCTAACAAGCTGCTGTTGGCAGCGCCCTCTAAAAACAAGCTGCGAGGCACAGCCGTGAGTTTAACCCGAAAAGAGCGGTTCACACCTTCGCTGGGAAAGGTGACCTGGGTGCCATCCGGGTCTTGAATAGCGCCTCCATCTCGGCCAATACTGTCATAACCAAAGCTCAGCAGCCGATCCGCCAGAGAAATCGGCGGGAGCAAGAGAGCGCTCAGAATTAACAGGGGAATTAAAATAAAATTGATGACAATCCCCCCCATCCGGCTCTCTAAAATCAGCTCAAATGGATTGGCCATCCGATTTGAATTTGACGACATGTTTCCCTCTTCTTTCCTTCGCTGCCTTCAAAGATGATTCCCTTTGAAGGTTATCTATTCCCAGTACTTCGGCTCAGGTCAAGTCATTGCGATGAGAAGTCACCCATCTCGTAAGGCAATTTGGCCAATTGTCCTGCAGCCATCAGCCCAGTGACTATCACCCGGTCAGTCCTAACATTATTCCAAAACTTGGAATTGTCCCCAAGATAACGACGAATAGTATAGTATATCAACCAAAAAAGGCAAAAAGAAATTTTGGTCGATTAATCGATATCCGGGCTATTTGGGCATGCCGGCCAGCGCATCATAGGTAGGGGTACCCACAATGCCAAAGTTCGCCAGTTCTGTATTCGAAGCCGTGACGTTGTAGTCCAGATTCCACAGGAACATGGTGCCGACCCAGCCCCACTCTTTACCTAATTGATAAGCCCGAACCGTATAGTCGGCCTGTCGCTCCAGAGAGTTTTCCTGGGCAAAGGTAAAGCGGGCGTCGCCGGCAAAGCGCCAGACCGGCCAGCCGAACTCCGTCGGCCAGATGGTTTTATCGCCGTCCCCATTAGCCACCATGACCTGCCGGTACTCTTCCATTGTATTTCGGAAGAAAAAGCTGCGGTGATCGTCATAACCACGGGCCGGATCAAAATCGCCGCCCTGGTAGAGCGCATCCGGCGGGTTGGCGAAACCGCTGGGGTGGGCCCCCACCGCATCGAAAAAGCCCTTGGCACCGTTGGCGTACATTTGGCGCAGATATTCGACATCATCCAACGCGGCGGGCGGCGGCGCTCCGGTGGGGGTCATCGCCCCAGTAACCACAATCATATCGGGATTAGCCGATTTGATGGCGTTGTAGGAGAGCTTGAGCAGCTCGGTGTAAGCGGCCGGATTGATCCGGCCCTGGCCGCCGGCTTCGTAGTACAGGTTTTGCTCGTTCCAAACCTCAATCGCGTGAACTTTTCCATTGTACCGGCCGGCTACGGCGCCTACAAACGTGGCGTAGGTATTCGGGTCTTGAGGCGGCCCTTCGACCGATTTATCATCATCGGGTGGTCTGGCCCAGTCCGGCGCTTTGGGGATGCTCAACAGCACTTTGATGCCAGCGGAACTGTAGGAATTGATAATGCTATCCCATTCACCCCAGCCATAATCGCCCGGCGATCCTTCCACGTCTTTCCAAGGCATCTGGAATTTGACCCAGTTAAAGCCCATGCCTTTGATCAGCGAGATGTTAGCGGTGGTATTGCCGCGCGGATCGGCCTGAATACCGTAGCCAAACGGCAAGTTGCCTTTAGCCGGCGCAACTGCGGCTACCCCGCTATCCGCCGGCGGCGCTTCTTCAGCCGGCGGCGGCGCTTCTTCTTCCTCGGCCGGAGGGGGCGCGGCGGCTACAACCGGCGGCGGAGGCGGAGGCTCAGTAGCTTCCACTTCCGGCGTCGGCGATGGCAGCGGCGTCGGGCTGGGAGTTGGGGTTGGGGTGGCCACCAACACGGCCACATTGCCTCGCGGCAAGGCGACTGAGCTGTCTCGATTGGAGGCGATTGAAGCCTCTACCTCATAGTTCCCACCCGCTTCAGGCACGGTCCACGAATAGTTGGGGCTGCTCAAATCGACAATCTGCTCGGAAATGACACCGCCGCTATCATTTTGCACGCGCCAGATGACCGAATACTGGCTATCGACCGGCGGAATTACTAAGTCGAGAAACTGACGCATGACCGACCAAATTTGGGCATCATTGCTTTCATTCAACAAGTTTTCGATAGCGACGCCGCGTAAATTATAACGCGCCACAAATTGCAGTTTGTGAGCAATGCTGGCGGCGTTTTCGATGTAGACCGTTCGCTGCACATCTTGTTCATCCAGATAGGCGTACCAGTAGGCCCCGCTGTCCCGGTCAAATTGAATCCCGGTTGACGCCGACAATCCACCCAGGGTAAATCCCAACTGTTGACCAGGATTGACCACCGGATTATCGCCGACCATCTTCACATTGCCAATCGGCGCCAGGGCATCCTGGTAACTGATGGTTCTCAGCCGCCCGTTGACCTGCTCGGTGCTCAAGGTCGATAAGGCCAACTGAATTTTGTAGCGATTGACGTTGCCGACGGCCCAATTCAGTAGGGTTTCCATTTCGCTGCCCGCCCGGTAAGCGCGTGGGTCCGGGAAGGTCGGTATTTTGATCACATCGGCGGCCTGACCAAGAGCCTGCCAATCATACGCACCGGTTTCCCACTCCTCCGGCGAAAGCTGTTGCGGTAGATCGACTCGCACCGAGAGAATTTTGTTATCCGGTAAGGCTTCGGCCAATTCCTGGATAAAGGTCGTGTATTCGAGGCGCAGTTCCGGGCTGACGGCCCGGTAATCGAGGTCGATCCCCT
>JAGRCC010000566.1 GCA_020433785.1 Anaerolineae bacterium | reverse complement strand
CATCCAGATCGATAAACGCCGCATCGGGATATTTTTCCGTAATCTCCGTAAAAAACTTTACCCAGGCCTTGTTGTTTACGCGGCATCGCCCCAGCAAAGCCTCATCACCGCCGACCTCATCTTGATTAATTTCCATCTGAGAACCGGCTTGAGGTCTAATCTCTTTGGGGATACCAAACACCCGGTACAACTCCCACGATTGATTAATCAGTTCGGCCAACCGTTGGGGGCTGCGTCTTTGTCGCGCGATCGCCACCGCTTTGGTGACCCCATTCCGCGCCGTCGGGGCCACCTCACCTCGTAACGTGGCTTTGAAGAAATTCTTGGTAATGCCCCAATCAAACCCGCTGGGGTGCAGAATTTGCGACTCATCACCCGCGGCCAGAAATGAAAACTGTGATGGCTGCTTTTGACCCACCACCAACTGACCCAGTTGAGTCAAAAGCGCCATCTCCAGCAGCGTAAAATCCTGGACTTCATCCACCACCACCGCTTTCAACTGCTTGGCCTCAGGTAACCGGTCGGGCTGTTTGAGTAACGTTTTCAAGGCCTGATAAGCCGTCTGTTGATCAGGAAAAAGATTCGCCGCTTTAGCCTCGTGGGCCAAGGCCCAAGCGCTGCGCATATCCGATTCTTCCAGAATGGGACTCTCTCTAAAGGTTTGCCGGCGAATATCGATGTACACCATCTCATCCATAATTCCCTCGGCGCTGGGCGGAATCGGATAGGTCAACCCATCGCGCTGCCATTCCAACGGCAGCGCCATCCCCAAAATATAGGCCCGCAACTCCATCCATAGCAGGTCAAGATGCTGCTTCCAGCGCCCCAGCCTCGATTGGATGCGGGGGTTCCGGCAAAAACGTTCAAAGTCGGCTCTAACAGCGGCTAAATTCGTTCGCGTCCCCACCCGATCTAAAATTTTATTTTTCAGCTGCTCCAGCGTAAAAACCTCAACGTACCCCTCATTGAACACGTGCGCATCAAAAAACGTCCTGGCCTTTTCAGCCAACCCGGGTGTATAGGTCACATACCAAATTGGGCCGGGATCATTCACGCCGTTAATCTTTTTCTGCCACAAATCTTGTATAGCATATTGGATCGCCACCGTTTTGCCGCAGCCGGGCGCGCCTTGCACCGTACAAACCGAGACATTGTGCCCATGACTAAAGTGGCTAAATTCGTGGCTAACCTGTACCTGTTCAGCGCCCCGCGGGTCAATATCATCGACCCATTTTTCAATATAGGGTTCGTTTTTACACAAATCAAGCGGCGACGAGGTTTGATCGTGCAGCCGCACATCCCGCGCATAGATCGTTCCGTTTTCCGGAAACCACCACAAATAATAATGGTTCCCTTGTAACGGCGTCCGACGCCATTTAACCTCATAGCCGGCCGTTCCTTTAACCACCAGCGAACTACCGCCATTCAGCGCCAACTGAAGCAATGTCCAGTTGAGCTTTTGATCTAGATTGTGCCGTTCGGCATGATGATGTACATCAGGGTGAATTAGTAATTTATTCATATACATTGTCTAGTTCTCCAGTAGAATCTAATATCAGCACATTTGGAATAGGTTGTCATACGGGCAAAACTTATCATTCCGATGGTGGTCTAAGTCATCAAATCAGTCGCAAAACGGTCATAATAAGGGAATTCGCTCCTAACTGAAAAAAAATGCCCAGCAAAAACCCGTACTAATAACATACCATAGGGTTAGTAAACATAATAGAGCCGAAGGTACCGAAATTTAAGGTACGAAAGTACTTTAGTACTTGCCCGATAGTCCCTAAGCCGGTAGACTACCGCTGGCCGACCGCCGACTGCCGCAAATTAGGCATATAAACTCGGCGGTCCACGGTCGGCGGTCCACGGTCCGACTACGCCCCCACCCCCAAAATTAACATTTATCGCCGACGGGATATAATTAGTGTCTAACCAAGCCATTTCTGACCAAAAAAGCAAGAAGTTGAGCCGGAAAATTAAACGCAAGAGGCGCAAATGGCGCTAAAGTCGCTAACGCTTCTTATTTTTCCTTTTGCGTCTCTTGCGTCTTTAGCGTTAAATTCTTTTGGGTTCCGTCTTATCCGGGTTATGGATGAACAATGCTAAACCTCGCCGATGATCGCCTCAACGCGCAAATTAAGGCGATACTAACCCTAGTCAGCGAAATTGATTTGCCCCGGCTGCTCGAGAAAATGATGCGGCTGGTCATTGAAACCGCCGGGGCTGAAAAAGGGGTGCTGCTGCTGCCCAACCAGGATCACTGGTATATCGAGGCGGAAGGCCGGGCGGATCAGGCTGAGGTGCGGCTGTTGCCATCCATTCCCCTAGAAACCGTGGAGGACCGGAGCGAAACAGCCCTCCTATCCGAGGCTGTGGTGAATTATGTCATCCAAACGCAGCAGAGCTTGGTCTTGAATGACGCGGTTAATGAAATTCAATTTACCCGGGACCCCTACATCATCAGACAGCAGCCCAAGTCGGTGCTGTGTATGCCGTTACTCAATCAGGGCCGCCTCACAGGGCTGTTGTATCTGGAAAACCATCTGGCCACCGGGGCCTTCACGGCGGAGCGCTTGGAACGGTTGAAACTGCTCTCGTTACCGGCCGCTATTTCCATTGAAAACGCCCGGCTCTACGTCGAATTAAAAAATAGCGAGCGACAAAACGCCCAAGAAGCCGCCGCTGTTGCCAATCAGACTACAAGCACGTTCCTGGTCAACATCAGCCACGAACTACGCACGCCGCTCAACGCCATCATTGGTTTTTCTGAGCTGGCCAGGCAGAACCCGAACAACCCTGCCGATACGCAAGAGCAGTTAACGATTATCAGCCGCAGCGGCGAACAACTGCTGAGCCTGATCAATCAGGTGCTTGGCCTCGCCAAAATCGAAGCCGGACCCATTACCCATCATCCCACCCGTATTGATCGGCACGCGGCTACGCTGCCCGAGCACCAAACACAGGTGGTTGGCCTGGCCCCCGGCCAGCCGCGCTACCGTTTGCTGATTGTGGATGATGATGCCACCAATCGGCAGCTTCTGAGGCAGATGGTGACCCACAATGGGCGGCTCGAACGGGATTTTGAACTACAAGAAGCAAAGAACGGGCAGCAAGCGATTGAGCTATGGGAAACATTCGCCCCTCATCTCATTTGGATGGATCTGCGCATGCCGGTCGTAGACGGCTACGAAGCGACGAAAATGATCAAGGCCAAACAGGCCGCCGGCCCTAACCTAACCGCTAAAATTATCGCCCTGACCGCTAGCAGCTATGAGGAAAAACGAGCAGAGGTCTTAGACATCGGTTACGATGATTTCTTGCGCAAACCCTTTCGCAAAGCCGATATCTTCGCCTTGCTGGAACATCATCTTGGAGTACAATTCGTTTATGCCCCGCCATCTGAGCACGCAGCGGACTCAACCACCACCACTAATCAGACGACGGCAGCCAGTTTAGCGGCCGTTCCCAGCCATCTGCGAACCCGGCTGGAAAAAGCGGCCCTATCCGGAAATATGGACGAGATCGAGACCACGATTGACCAAATCAAGGCTCATCAAACCGCCCTGGCCGCTCAGTTCGAGCAGCTAGCCGATGCCTTTGATTATATGCAAATCGTGACCATACTTCAGGGAGTCGATGATGAATAACCCCCAAACCATTCTGATTATTGACGATGAACAAGACAATTTGCGCCTGCTGGTCAACATTCTTAAAAACCAATCCTATGCCGTGCGCCCCATTCGGAATGCTTACCAGGGCTTAATGATTGCTCAACAGGAAGCGCCGGACCTGATTCTGCTCGACATCAAAATGCCGGAGGTCGATGGCTATGAGGTTTGCCGCCGGTTAAAGGCTGATGAGCAGACCCGCGATATACCCATTATCTTTTTAAGCGCCTTGGATGATGTGGGCGACAAATTGCAAGCCTTTCAAGTAGGCGGGGTCGATTATGTCTCCAAACCGTTCCAAGAAATCGAACTACTGGCCCGCATCGAAACCCATTTAACCATGCGCCATTTGCAGCAAGCCCTCCAAACGGCCAACGAAACGCTGGAGGACAAAGTTCGGCTCAGAACCGCCGAACTGGCCGAGGCCAACCGTAAGTTGCAAGCCGAAATTGAGCACCGCATCCAACACCAGCAGGAAAAGGACAACCTGTTCACCGTGGTCAGCCAGCAAAGTGAACAGGTGCGCAACCTGACCACCTGGCTCATCGAGAGTCAGCAGGCTAATCGGCACGGGTTGGCCTCCGGTATCAGCGATGAAATTGCCCATCGGATTGCCCTGCTCCAAACCGATCTGACGGTGGTTAAAGAAATGGGGCCTGCCTATCAAGAAGGCCCCAGCCTGACCCATTTAGAAAATGCCCTACAAATCCTAACCGAGATGGAAAGCTATGTCACCCGGATCACCACCGATCTGCGCCAGCCCACCACTCAGGAACGAGATATCAGCAACAACCCGCTGATCAAACTCTCGGAGCGCGAACGAGAGGTCCTGCGGTTGTTGGTCCAGGGCAAAAGCGGCAGTGACATTGCCGATATTATCAACATTGCCCCCAGTTCGGTTCATACGTACAGCCGCCGCATCAGAACCAAACTCGATCTACCTGACCTGCCCAGCCTGGTCAAATTTGCCATCGAACATCATCTCATTGACTAAAAACCGCTATAAATAACCCCAGTTGCGACCGTATCACCATCCCAATCGCCCATTCTGCCCAGATTGCATGACAAAATTGTTCAAATTATGGGACAGACAAACGCCGCCGAATTTGTTATCATGCCATTACACCCTATATCAAGGGAGTCGAACAGTCCTTACA
>JAGRCC010000565.1:2348-7458 GCA_020433785.1 Anaerolineae bacterium | reverse complement strand
GTCTATTTGATGGTGAACACATTTTTACAGTTGAACCTGTGGACGACAATCGGGTCAAATTTAAACAGCGTGAAGAATTTCGTGGTATTTTGGTTGCACTAATGTTGCGATTCATCGGTGAGAATACCCGGCGTGGGTTCGAGGCAATGAACCAAGCCTTAAAAGACAAAGCTGAAAAAAGTTTATAAGGTTTAAGAGCTACCCGCCTAATTCACTTTGATTGAGAGAAGTTTCTTGGTCTATACCAGGGAGGGCCTCACTGTAAATTCATCTGGCTAATAAGTCAACGCATGCGAATGTGCTATCGCCCGTTTTTACAACGGCTACTTGCCAGCAAAAAAATGGATAATTGTGGTGACTCTCGCTGGCCCGCAATCGCGTGATTTCAAGCGTTAGGTTTACAAAAAACAATAACTTTCGTCTGATCTTTACTCATATTCAATATATATGCTAAAATTATTAACGAATATCTCTATCAATCAATTCGTTTGGTATTAGCATTTTTTTAAGACAAATGGAAGCCACTGCTAAAAATATTTCTCTGCCTCAAGATAAAATTGCAGATTTCTGTCAGCGATGGAAAATCAATGAGTTTGCATTGTTTGGCTCTGTGTTACGGGCTGATTTTGGGCCGAATAGTGATTTGGATATTCTCGTTACCTTTGCCCCGGAAGCAGATTGGGGATTGTTTGATCACGTGCGCATGCAAGAAGAATTAAAGCATCTCTTAAATCGAAAGATTGATTTATTCAGCCGGCGAGCTGTTGAACACAGCCACAATGAACCCCGTCGCCGGGAAATATTAACGACTGCGCAGACTATCTATGTCGTCTGATGAAATCGTGGTTTTAGATATTATCCGCGCTGCCCGTTTGACTATAGATTTTAAGCAAGGGCTGGATAAAGCGGCGTTTCTGGAAGATATAAAAACCCAATCGGCAATCTTGCATCAATTAATGGTTATGGGAGAAGCGGTCAAGCGGTTATCAATGGCATATCGGGAGGAGCATTCGCATATTCCCTGGAAGGTAATGGCAGGTATGAGAGATGTTCTCATTCATGGGTATGATATTGTAGAATTGAATGAGGTTTGGAAAACAGCTAACGTTGATGTTCCCCAAGTATTGCCTCTGCTTGAAGAATTGATTTCCTGATAGCACGAAATAATTGTTAATTTTCAAAAGACGGTTATTGAGAAAACAACCCAGAGTAAACCTGGCAAACCCGTTGGTGCTGATCGGCCAAGCTGGGCGGTCAGTGCGGGACTCACATTTATGCGGGGTTGGTAACAGCAGCACATTGGTGGCATTAAGCACACACCAAAGAGAGACCAATGGATTCAGCAAAAATAATCATAGAATATGAAGAACGCCTTCGGGCGGCCCAGCTCAGCAGCGATACCGATGAGTTAGATTTATTACTGGATGAGGCCATAATCTTTTCAGCCTTGGATGGGAGTATCGGCCGAAAAGAGGATGATTTGAATTTACACCGGTCGCCTGATTTCCGGATCACCAAAATGGAGGTGATTGAGCGAGACATCGTGAGCTTTGATACGACAGTGGTGGTGAATGTCGTCATGGATGCGTCCGCCGTTTTTGGTGAGGAGGCACAGCACGAGAAGATCCGTTATATCCGGGTCTGGCATCAATTTTCAGAGGGGTGGCGGCTCATCGCCGGTAGTATGAGGGCGGTAGGGTCGTAGAGTAAAGGTGGCCTAGCGAACCGGAGCGACAAAGTTAGCTTTGTCGCTCCGGTTTTTATTTACAGCCGCCCTTTCAGCATGCCGTGCCAGTAGATGCGGGGTAGACCGTACTTCTTCAACATATCCATGCTGTACCGCCCTTCGGCCTGGTTGAAGGGGAAAGACTCTTGGGAATTGCCGTCGTAATCGAACTCGGCCAGAATGAGGCTGCCGTAGCCGGTGACCAGCGGGCAGGAGGTGTAGCCGTTGTGAGGGATTGTACCAACGCGGCCGGGCCTACTCCACGGCCAAGGGATAACCCGCCGCTTCCCAGGCTAAAATTCCGCCCTGCAAATTGTAGATATCGGTGTACCCCATATCTTTGAGGATGCCGCCGGCCAACCGGCTGCGCCGCCCAATGCGGCAGATAAGCACAATCGGCCGGTCGGTGGGCAAGGTGTGACCCTCTTGCGGCAGCAGGCGCATCGGCACCAGCCGGGCTTGCGGGACGTGGCCTTTGCGGTATTCGGCCGGTTCGCGGACATCGATCACGATGGGCGGTATCGACGTCCCATTCTGGCTGAGGCGCTCCTTCAACTGGCTGGGCAGCCACGAGGGGATGGCGTGTTCCGGGTGAACGGCGTCGTCCGGGATTTTGGAGCCGTAATCCCATTTAGGCAGCGCCTGACATTCGGCAAAAATCCGCAGCGGGCATTCATAGATACAGATCGACGGCTCGAGCACTTTATGGAACATGTATGAAACGGCTTCGTCTCGCTGCAAGAAGTGGTTGTAACCCAACATCTTATAGAAACCGCTGGCCGCCATCTGGTGTTTGACCTGCCGCCGGACGCTGGCAAAATAGACATCGCCCTTGCGCTGGCGGTACAGGCGCGTAATCGACTCAAGGGCCTGGATGCCGCTGAAGTCGATATGATCGACCAGATGCATGCGCAGCAGCAAGAAATGTTGTTCGGGATGCCGGGCCAGATTGGCCCGCACAACGCGTTCCACGTGTTCGGTCGCGCCAAAATACAGCGGCCCGCCGATGGTGATAATCCCCAATTGGGGGCAAACCGGGTGATCTTCTTCCGGCATAAAGTGGCGGAAGTTCGGGTCGGGCACCATCGATGTCACTTGCGGCATCGACGTTTTGACCAGGAAGCGGACAATCGAGACGATGATGCCGGACAGAACGGCGTACTCCAGCGGCAAGATTAGCGTGGCCGCCAGCGTGGCCACCATAATCATGCTGTCGCCGCGCGAGGTGTGCCAGATGCGCTTCATGGCCCTACGGTCAACCATCCCATAAGCAGCCACCATCAGCACCCCGGCCAATGCCGCGCGCGGAATAAAGGCGGCATACTTCGCCACGGTTAACAGGGCGATCAGCACAAACAGGCCGGTAAACACGTTCGACATCGGTGTGCGCGCGCCGGCGGTATAGTTGACGCCGGATCGAGAGAAGGACCCGGCGCAGGTGTAGCCCGAAAAGAAGCCGACGGCGATATTGGCCAACCCCTGCCCCACAAATTCCTGGTTGCTGTTGAGGCGCTGGCCGCTCTGCACGGCGATGGCCCGGGCAATGGAGGTCGCTTCGACCAAACCAATAGCCGCCACAGCCATCGAACCCACCAGCAGCTTTTGGATTAAATCAAAATCGGTCAGCGGCAAACTGGCCAGGGGGGGGAAGCCGTGGGGCAGTTCGCCCAGGATACTCACGCCCTGTTCGTCCAGCCGAAGCAGTCCAACCAGGGTCGTAACCACCACAATAGCGATCAGCGGGGCGGGCCAGCCAGGCCGCAGCCGCTGCGTCAGGAGCAGGATCGCAATTGTGGCCAGGCCCAGGCCCAGCGTGAGCCAATGCGTTTGCGGCAGATACTGCCCAATTTCAAGCAGGATCACAAAAAAATAAGGCGAATTCGGAATATCGACGCGCAAGAGGTGTTTAAGCTGATTGACAAAGATCAGGAAACCCGCTCCGGCCGTCAAGCCGATGATGACCGAGTTGGAGACAAAGTTGACCAGCACCCCCAGCCGGGCCAGCCCCATCACCAGCCGGAGGACGCCCACAATCACGGCCATCAGCGCGGCGGCAGCCAGATACTCCGGCGTACCGGGGTGGGCCACCGTTATCAGCGTCGATAGCACCAACAGCGAGGTGGTGTTGGTCGGGCCGGTGTTAAGATGGATGGACGATCCCCACAACGCGCCGACAATCGAAGCCACGATAGCGGTGTACAGGCCGGTCTGGGGCGGGAGGTCGGAGATCAAGGCAAAGGCGATGGCTTGAGGCAGCGTGACGACACCCATCGTCAATGCGGCCATGAGATCGGGGCGTAAGTATTCGGGGCGATAGCTGCGAACGATTTCCAACGGGCGGATAAAAAAAGCCAGGGTTTCGCCCCACCATTGGCGCGCCAGGTCTAGCGAATCCGCCGGACGTAATCCAATCATGTCTCCCTCCGGCGACTATAGTTCCTCTCTCACGAGTTTTGGTCCTTTTTGGAGGGTCAAAGTTTACTTTGACTTACCTGCAATCTTTATTTCGCAGTATGACAAAGCTAGCTTTGTCTCTCCAATCTATTTTATTACACGACAAACTCTTGCGCTAGTTCCTGCTGCGTGGCGGCTAACCGGCTGCTCCAGGCTTGGGCATAGGGCTGCCAGCGGGGGTAATCGGCGGCCAGTTGGCCGTACGCCAGGTCCGCCTCAGCCAATAAGCGGCTGAGATGGTCTAATAACTCCGGCAGCAGTTCATACTGCATCGCCTGGCGGAACAGTGTCTCTAGCATCTGAAACCGATCGCCGACGGTGGCCGGTAAATCGAGCATCCGGCCGAGCTGGGCCAGATCGATGCGGGTGAGATACAGCCCGGTCTCACGCGGGCACAGCAGCCGTTTGGTCAGACGGCGGAAGGGCGACCCGCCGTTACGTTCTGGCTCACCAGCCCCTTCATCGGCCAGGATGGTCTCATCGGTGCCACGATAGATGGGCGGCGGCGGTAGTTCGGGGAAGAGGTCATCCGGGTTGGGGATCGAACTCTCCGGAAAGGTGGTCAACAGCAAATCGAGGGTTAACTCGCCCAAGGCGGCATAAAATGGATGTGGTCTCAACCGCTGGAACGTCAAAATAAACGGGACCACCCACAGCGCCAAATGACGCGTGTGAAGCTGATGGGCCGGGCTCAGCTGTTTCCGGTCGAGCCAATCGGCCAGCGCCAGCAGCTCCAAGCCCAGATGATCCGGCGCGCCGGTGCGAACGCCCACCGGCGGCTGCCACTCACCCCGACGGTAGAGCTGTGTGACGCGATCGGTGGCCGGCGCCATCAGCATAGCTGAGGGATCGATAAAGACGCTCTCGTAGGGCGGCAGGTTAAACCCAAACAGCCGTTGATACTCTACGGCCAGGTTGGTCAGGTGCGGC
>JAGRCC010000565.1:0-2251 GCA_020433785.1 Anaerolineae bacterium | reverse complement strand
GTTCGGTAGGCCGGGGGGATGAGGTCATTGTGTGACAAATTTGAAGCTCCTAGAAAACTAGGTGCCGTCACTTTACGACTAAAAGAGCCTCCATTTGGCTCAAACAGATCGGTTTTAGTAGACACAAGTGACGGTCACCTGACGAATTTCGGTAATAAGAGATAAGGCGATTGGGAGATTAAATATGCAGTATCTCCCCGCCTCCCAATCGCTTATCTCCAGCCAAATAACAGAGTTATTTTTGGCCAAATCCGCTGTTTATGCGCCGTTGCGTTCAATCGGCAGGCCGGCGGCGGCCCAACCGGTGTAGCCGTTTTGCATTTTGATGACATTGGTGATGCCTTTGGCCTGCAACACACTGGCGGCAATGGCCGAGCGGTTGCTGGTGCGGCAGTGAACCACCACCGGCTTATCGGTCGGGAGTTCGGCCACGCGGTCCGGCAGGTAGCCGAGCATGATGTGTTGGGCCTGGGGTAGGTGGCCTTCGTTCCATTCGCTGGTGCCCCGGACGTCCAGCACCGTGACGTCGCCGTTGGCCACTTGCTCAGCCAGTTGTTCAGGCGTGGTGATAGCGTAGCTCTCTAGCGCGTCCGGCCACTGCTCGATCGCTTCCGGCGTCACATAGCCGGCAAAGTTATCCAAGCCAATGTAGGTTAAATCGCGCATGGCCTGGCGGGCGGAATTCTGGCTGGCGATCAGATAGAAGGGCTGATCGTAGTCCAGCATCCAGCCGGCCCAGTTGGTGAACGAGTTGTCTTCGGGAATGTTAATCGTGCCGGGAATATGGCCGGCGGCAAAGACATCGGCCGGGCGGGTGTCGATGACCATCGCTCCGGCGTCGAGCTTCTCTTTGAGCTGTTCCAGGTCCATCCGCTCCGGTTCCGGCAGTTCATCGAACACGTTGCGGTCAACTTTGTTGAGCTTCTTCATCATCGCAAAGTAGAACGGCGGTTCCGGCTGGCCGTCTAACAAGGCTTTGACAAACTGATCTTCGTCCTCGTATGACATCGCGGTGTTAAACAGCTTCTCATAGCCCACGGTACTGGAAGGGATCGCGCCCAGGGCCTTACCACAAGCGCTACCCGCCCCGTGCGCCGGCCAAACTTGCATATAGTCCGGCAGCTGCTTGAAGCGCTGGATCGACTTGAACATCTGGCGAGCGCCCGGTTCGGCGGTGCCTTTAATCCCGGCGGCCTCTTCCAGCAGGTCCGGCCGGCCGATATCGCCCACAAAAACGAAGTCGCCGGTGAAGATGCCGATCGGCTTGTTGGCCCCGGCCGAGTCGGTGATAATGAACGAAATGTGTTCCGGCGTATGGCCGGGGGAGTGCATCACTTCAAAAATAATATTGCCAACTTTGAAGGTGTCGCCGTCTTTGACCAACTGGACATCAAATTCCGGGGAAAACTCATACTTCCAGTTTTCATCGCCTTCATCCGAGAGGTAGAGCTTAGCGCCGGTTTGCCGGGCCAGTTCGCGGGAGCCGGACAGAAAATCGGCGTGAATGTGGGTTTCGGCCGCGCCGACAATTTCCATATCGTTCTCGGCGGCCACTTCGAGATACGGGCGGGTATCGCGGCCCGGATCAATAACCAGCGCCTCCCCCGTCGCCTGGCAACCAACCATATATGAAGCGTGAGCTAATTTGTCATCGTAGAAATATTTAAGCAGCATCTTGCATTCTCCTTTTATGTTTCGAAATAGACCAGATCTGACAGGTTTTTAAGCGTCCCTTTCAATCTCACGCTTGTTCCAAGTGGAACGGTTCGTTACCGCTATGGAAATTTGGAAACCTATCAGGTCTTACGTTGATGATAAGACTATACCCTACCTCTATAAGTCAGGTATAAGGGGTATGTAAGAGCTTTGTAAAACTGGTACGTCTCGTTCGTAGTAATTGGTTTAGCCATTTCCGTTATTGAATCATTCGGAAGACGGCAGGTCGTCCCCCGAGTACGGGCCTAAAGCCCCGTGCTGAGCGAGCGGAGCCTCTTCGGGCTAGAATTTCGCCGTCTGAGGGCGCTTTAGCGTCCTTCGCTCTTTCAGCCTCGCGCTCTTTCCTCAACCGGTGCTTCAGTCTTTTCCTCGGTCAGATAAAACATACTGATGTGCGGCTTGAGCGGTCGCTTGAGCCACAGCGGGCGGCGCAGGCCATTCGGACCGGGAGCCGGTTTGGTCATCGCCAGCCACTGCCGGTAGACGGCCATCGACTTGTTGGTATCGACGCGGATGTCGCCGTTGCGATCCTGCG
>JAGRCC010000564.1 GCA_020433785.1 Anaerolineae bacterium | reverse complement strand
GCTTTGGTGATCTCCGGGCGGGCCGAACCGGCGTATTCCGGTCGAAATTTGAAGCCGTTGTAATTGCCCGGATTGTGGCTGGCAGTGATGATGGCGCAGCCGGCCGCCTGCTTGTCGATAATGGTATAGGACGTGGTCGGTGTGGGGGTTGGCCGGTTACAAAGGTAGACCGGAATATTGAGCGCGATCAGCGTTGAGGCTGCGGTTACGGCAAAATCGCGTGAGCCGAAGCGGGTATCGTAGCCAATGACCAAACCTCGGTCAGCTTGGTTTTGGCTCAAAACGTATTGACCCAATCCGGCGGCGCAGCGCCGGACGTTGGCAAATGTATACGTGTCGGCGATAACCGCTCGCCAACCATCGGTTCCAAATTTGATAGGGGTTGGTTGAGGCATATCTAATACCTTTAACTAGTTTCAGTATTTATTGAAAATAGTATACCAAAAGCCTCGACTGGTTGCAAATAGAATGAGTCAAACTTCACAAATAGATTATAGACCAATGACAAAAATAAAGGCAAGACTGTTGCTAACCAGCACGATGGTTGGTAGTAATAAAGATCGCCAAAAGCGACTGGGGTCGGCGAAAATATAACCGCTATCGTCGATGGAGGGGGCACCGGGGAGGTTATCGAGCAAGACAGCGCGGGTAGGGCGGTGAGGGTCATACAAAAGCTGCTCTTGGTCTTCATCTTCCAGGTTGTGAGGTTGGTGACTGCGGGCGATAGCTTGGTACTGGCGGCCGTCGTCGGCTGTGAAGGCGAAAGTTAATTTGTAGACGGTCTGATCGTTAATGCGGGTATTTGTGGGAGTCTTCTCAATTAAACGGCCCTGGGCAACTTTACCGTGACGGAGCAGGTGACTGGCTCGCAGACCGGAAATTAAACCGAACCCCACAAAGGCGAGGCCAATGGCCGGAAAAAGTCCCACCAGACAAAATACCCAGGGACTAAATGTACCAAAGCGTGTGCCTTGAATGCGAGAAATTTCCGGACGGTCGCGCAGATATTCCACCGTAACCGTTTGGTTGGGTGAAAAATGCTGGCCCGTAGTGTACGAACGGCCTAGCAGCTCCGTTTCCAAACGTTCGACTCGAAAGGCATATTGTGTGACATAAACGGGCGTATCATTTTCAGAGGCGCCTGTCTGTTCAATCTGGGTAACTGTGCCGGGGGCGGTTTCGGTCGCGCCCCATAGAAAATAGAGGCCGTTCAGGCTGGTCATTGCGGCAAAAATCCAGAAAAAAACCATCGTAATACTCAGCCAGAACCAGCCGAACTGATTGGCGAAACCGCCAAATAAAAGCTGACTGCGTAAAAGCCAGGAGATTTCTCGAGGCGGCAAGTTTAATTGGTAAGGGGCAATTTTGCTCATCGGATGTTCCTGTTGGCCAGTAAAAAGTTGGATATTCAGGCTAAGAAGAGGATACCGCAACCTTGAAATGACGTCAACAGGAAGAGAGTCA
This sequence comes from Anaerolineae bacterium, assembly GCA_020433785.1. The sequence continues at coordinate 4,823 of JAGRCC010000564.1, read as the reverse complement.
GGGGTAAAAAGTGACTTTCGGGAAACTAAAAAGTGACCATGGTACTTTTTTTTAGTGACTTTCATCCCTGTACAGATGGGGTTTGTTTGATGTATCCTAATAGAGGCGGGGATTAGACCATGTTCTTTACTTTACTAACATTATGACTACCTTATTTCTTTCTAGTTAAATCCAGGATCGCTATGCATCAACATAAACTATCAGGTTTTGTAGCTATTTTTGATATCGTTATCAGTACATTAATTGTAGGAATCGTATCGATTCAGATGAGTCCGGCAGAACCATCGTTTGCAATGGAGTTTACCAGCAAGTCGGCTAGTGCCATAAATTTGTTAGATAACGATGAAAATTCTATCGGTACGGCTGCTGCAACGAGCTGTGATGATCTTTATTTTTATAATCAAACCAAAAATGTAGGCAGCGCCGGTTCACAGAAAATTGCCAATACAACAGCGCCAACGGCAGGGTCGCCAGCTACTGTTTCAAGAACACTGGCTTTACTGGGGACAACGAATGAAGAGATTACCCGATTTTACTCCGATCCGGCTTTAACCGCCGATCTGATAGTTTCGGGCGATATTGTGGCTTCTATCTGGTTGCAAACCACCGATTATAACAATACAACTTTTTCCGTTGAGGTTTTAGATTATAACCCCAGCAATGGGCAAACGACCTCCTTGGGCGATGTCGAATTTGGTTTTATCAACACCGGGCAAAACGAAGCATTGCTCAATATCACCCCATCACCCGGAACCATAATTCCCAGCGGGCATCGAGTTTTAGTTATTCTATACGCCCGTTCACCGCTTTTAACCACGCCAACCGTGACGGTGTTTTACGATAGTAGTAACCGAGATTCGCAGTTTACGCTGTGCCAGTTGACTGCCCCCGCTTTGAGCATCTCTAAGAGTGGTCCGGTGGCGGCCGTGGCTGGTCAAAGCATCAACTATACCCTAACAATCACCAACAGCGGTGGCCAAACGGCTAATAATCTTTCTGTTAGCGATACGCTGCCAGCCGGCGCAAATTATGTTAGTGGGGGAACAAAGGTTGGCAATACTGTCACGTGGTCAATCGCCTCGCTGGCGCCTGAATCTACTATTCAAAGAAGCTTTACGGTAACGTCTTCGGCAACTATCACCAATAGTGCGTATCAAGTTGCCGCTGACGGCGGTATTCTAGCCATTGGTGACCAAGCGGTTGTCACCAGCGTCAGCCCACCGGGGCAACCCAATCTCACGATTTCTAAGAGTGGACCATCAGAGGCAGAAGTCGGCCAGCAGGTGACTTACACGCTGTCTGTATTTAACGGCGGCGATACAGCCGCCTCCAATCTGACAGTGAATGATACCATTCCTACTGGAGCGCATTACGTCAGCGGTGGTCTTCGATCAGGCAATACCGTGAGCTGGAACCGAGCGTCACTGCCGGTCAATACCACGGCTGAATTCTCTTATGTTGTGACAGCATCGGATACCATTACCAATCATATCTATAATGTCACGGCTGCCGGTAATATTGAGGCCATTGGGCAAAAAATTGTGGTCACGGACATATTGGCCGAAGGCGCGACAAAATATCCCACCTATTTCCCCCTTATCATTAATCCGAAGCTTACCACCCAGTTGATTATTGAAAGTGTCAATACCGGTGGGGTTAATGTGCGAATATTAGACCCCGATGACAACAGCGAACTACTTAGTTGTGTTATTGACAACAATGTTACCCAAACATGTGGCACATTCTCGTCTATCGGCGCTTACAAAATTATCGCCAGTACCAATAAATGCGGGGTGTTACAAGGCACATTTAACGATGCTGCCCCACAAGCAACAATTACCCGTCGAATTTTCTGTAACTGAGCTTAACTCCCTCAAGAAAGACATCATATGGAAGAACTAATAGGTAAAGAATTAGGACAATATCGAATAGAAGAAAAAATCGGCCAGGGCGCGATGGCTTCTGTTTTTAAAGCCTATCAGCCCAGCTTGGAGCGATATGTTGCGATCAAGGTACTGCCGCCTTATTTTGCAGCTAAAAACCCGGTTTTTAGTAAACGCTTCAAAAGAGAAGCCAAGTCAGTAGCTCGATTGCACCATCCCAATATCCTTCCCGTTTATGATTATGGCATCGATCGAGACTATAGCTACATTGTGATGCGCTACGTAGAGGGCGCTCAAACATTGGCTCATTTGATGTATCAATCATCGAACGATGAACAAAAATTTGATGTTTTACTTCAAGTCGCTCGGGCATTAGCACAGGCTCACGAGAATGGGGTGATTCATCGCGATGTTACGCCTAGCAACGTCTTAATGGATAAAGGTTGGGCCTTACTCTCTGATTTTGGATTGGCTAAGTTTACTGAGTCGGCTACCCGATTGACCGGGGTGGGTAAAGGGATTGGTACGCCGGCCTATATGTCACCGGAGCAAGCTCGGGGAGGAGCGATTGATCATCGTACGGACATCTATGCATTGGGGGTGATCCTATACGAGATTCTAACTAAGACAATTCCCCACGATGCCGATACATCGTTGAGTATTTTGCTCAAACGAACAACCGAGCCGCCCCCCGCGCCTCGAACCGCTAACCCGGCTATCTCAAAGCGGATGGAGCAAGTGGTTATGCGCGCCATGGCCAGCAAACCGGAGCATCGCTTTGAAACAGCGAATCAGTTTGCTGAGGCGCTCAAAACTGCAATGGTTGAACCTTATATCCGCAAATCATCGGCCGAAGGGCCAGGCAGAAAAACCAATCCATTGGGCGAAGAAGTCAATTCCACCCGAAAAATACAGCCGGCTTTGTTAGCCGAACAACTACAGCAGGTAGCCGCCCGACCTCCCTTTTGGATGACCGGGGTGCTTAGCGCCGGTCTGATCGTCTTGGCTGTCTGGGGTACCAGTGGTTTTGGTTCCTTCGCCTCGCAAATTACTCCTACTCAAACGATCGCGCTGGCCGCCGCCGAGTCATCCCCCACCTCGACTGCTACACGGGCCCCCACTTTCACCTCAACCCCAACCGTGCCACCCACGAAGACACCACCTCCTTCGTCAACGCCAGCCCCAACCAACACCCCTATCTTAGTCACACCAACCCCATTTCTCCTGGTGGTAACGGCCACGGCAACATCTACGCCCACACCTACAACACAACCAACCGATCAGCCTACCTTATCCATCAACACCCCAACTACCGTTCCAACCGTCACCCCGACACCCACAGTCGGTCTACCAAATGGGTCGTTTACGTTAATCAGCCCCATATCATTAGATAATCCCACCTATGGTCCCACCAACTTTGAATGGGATTGGAACGGTCCTGTTCCGGCTAACTATGGCTTCGAAATTCGAGTTTGGCGTGAAAATGAATCCCCCGCGGGAGCGCATGACGCTGTCCTGGATAACCAACAAGGACGCGTTCAAAAAATTGGCGAGAACAGATATCAGCTCAATATCGATATCAGCCAGGCCGCCGGCGTACGCGGTCGCACCAGCACTTATTTATGGACAGTGGTTTTGGTTCAGATCGATCCTTCATATGCTGATCTCGGCCTACAAGCCGAACCATCGGTACTGCGCTTTGAGGCCGGTGGCGGCAGCAGTGGCGGAGGCGATAGTGGCAGTAGCGGCGGCGGTGGCGGCGGTGGTGGGATAAAGTAGCCGCTCGGCTAAAATGTGCATCTCTGCCTTAAGCAGCAACGGCTTCCTAAATTGCAGCCTTACTAACAAGGAGTCGGGTATACCCCGGCTCCTTTTTGATGCCTTTGACGGTTTATAGGTTGCCTCACCAATCGTTAAGGTGTACACTTGTAGAATATAGAGCCTTAAATTATGGAAGAAGGAGACACCAGTGTCCAACATCGTATCGATCCAAACCATTGCCAATCACATTGATGAGGTTGTCACTATTCAGGGCTGGTTGTATGCCAAAACGGGAAAGGGAAAAATTCAATTCCTCCAGATCCGCGACGGCACCGGCATTATGCAGGCCGTTCTGTTTAAGCCCAATTTGCCGCCCGAAACCTTCGAGGCCGGTAAGCGCCTCACGCAGGAGTCGGCCATTATTGTCACCGGCACGGTCAAACAGAACGAGCGCGCTCCGGGTGTACCCGGTGGCTACGAGATCGATACGACGGATTTGCAGGTCGTTCAGGTGGCCGAAGAATACCCGATTACACCCAAGGAACACGGCGTAGAATTCTTGCTGGAAAATCGCCATCTCTGGATTCGCAGCCGGCTGCAATGGGCCGTCTTACGGGTGCGGGCCACGGTGATGCGGGCCTGCCGCGATTGGCTCGACAATCACGGTTACCTGGAGATGTCCACCCCCATCCTTACCCCCGCCGCCGGCGAAGGCACCAGCACCCTATTCGAGGTCGATTATTTTGGCGACACCGTCTACCTGGCCCAAACCGGTCAGCTCTACAATGAAGCCAACATCTACTCCTTTGGCAAAGTTTATTGCTTTGGCCCCACCTTCCGCGCCGAAAAAAGCAAGACTCGCCGCCACATGACCGAGTTTTGGATGCTGGAGCCGGAGATGGCCTATTGCGATTTGGACGGCCTGATGGCCATGGAGGAAGCGTTTATCAGCTACGTCGTCCAGCGCTGCCTGGAAGAGCGGGCGAATGAGTTGCAGGTTCTTGAGCGCGACACCACTATGCTGCAAAACGTCACAGCCCCTTTCCCGCGCATTTCTTATGACGATGCCGTGGATCGCATTCTCAAAATCCGGGCGGAAATCGATGATCCTGAGCTAAAGGACCTGCTGGATATCGAGTGGGGCCAGGATTTCGGCAGCCCCCACGAGACCGAACTGAC
>JAGRCC010000563.1 GCA_020433785.1 Anaerolineae bacterium | reverse complement strand
ATGGCCATCTCGATGGTCGGCGCCGGGGTTATCTGGAACTTCATCTACGAAGCCGACCCTAACATTGGTCTGCTGAACGCGATCTGGACCACCCTGGGCGGCACGCCGCAAGCCTGGACATCGCTGTTACAGCCGTGGAACAATTTTTTCTTGATTGTCATTGTCATCTGGCTGCAAACCGGCTTTGCGATGGTGCTCTTCTCTGCCGCCATCAAGGGTATCCCCGGTGAAATTCTGGAAGCGGCTCGGGTTGACGGAGCCACTGAACTTCAGGTGTTCTTCGGAATTATGATCCCCTACATTATGCCGACTATCATCACGGTTTCAACCACTGTCGTTATTTTTACCCTAAAAATCTTCGATATTGTCTGGGTTATGACCGGTGGTCAGTTTGGCACTCAAGTTATCGCCACCCAATTCTATCGAGAATACTTTACCAACCGCAACTTTGGCTACGGCTCGGCTATTGCGATTGTGCTATTACTGGCGGTTGTGCCCGTTATGATTTACAACTTGAAGCAGTTTGGTGAAAGAGAGGCATTCTAATGAGTTCAAACGCAGGCTCAGCCAAGAAAGATAAGTTGGTCGGTGATTTAATTGTCAACATCGCTTTAGCTTTATTGGTGCTGCTGTGGACTATTCCGACCATTGGTTTGCTGGTGTCGTCGTTCCGCGATCAGTTTGATATTGCGACCACCGGCTGGTGGACTATTTTCCCGCACCGCGAGTGGGTGACGGTAAAAACAATTGAGCCGCCTCAGGTCGAACGGGATCAACCGATCGACGTTGAGAATATCCGGGCGACGTTCGATGAGCTGCGCCAGGGTGTTCTGTCCGGCAATACCCGTCTGGTGTGGATTGGCAACCGCCGCTTGGGCACGATCCAAGTTCAAGAACAAGAATGGACGATGAATCTGGATTTCACCCTAGAAAACTATCAGAATGTGTTGACCGGGAAACGCTATGAAGTGACCCAACCGGACGGCAGCGTCAAGATCGAACAGGGCACCGACATGAGCAACGCCTTCCTGAATAGCATCGCGGTCTCTATTCCGGCTACGGTCATTCCCATTTTGATTGCCGCGTTTGCCGCGTATGGTTTCGCCTGGATGCGATTCCCTGGCCGGCGCATGTTTTTCATTTTGGTGGTGGCCCTGCTGGTGGTGCCGCTGCAAATCGCGTTGGTGCCAATCTTGCGTGACTACGTGCGGCTTGATTTGAACGGCACGTTCTTGGCAGTTTGGCTGGCTCACGCCGGTTTTGGGCTGCCGCTGGCGGTGTATCTGCTTTACAACTACATGAGCACCCTGCCCCGCGATATTCTGGAATCGGCCTTTATCGATGGGGCGTCTCACTTTACCATTTTCACCCGACTGATTTTGCCGCTGTCAATGCCGGCGCTGGCCTCGTTCGCTATCTTCCAGTTCCTGTGGGTTTGGAATGATTATCTGGTGGCGTTGATCTTTATCGGGGCCACAGCCGACACCCAGGTGTTGACCATGCGTATCGCCGAACTGGTTGGCTCTCGCGGCAACGACTGGCACTTACTGACCGCCGGGGCGTTCATCTCGATGGTTTTGCCGCTGGTGGTCTTCTTCTCGCTCCAGCGCTTCTTTGTCCGCGGGATGCTGGCCGGCTCAGTTAAAGGCTAAGCGCTCGACTCCGTCAATTGTATGTGATAATTATCCTCTAATAATTAGCTTTACCTGGCTAGAAAACAAAAAAACGACCACAAGGCAACTTGTTTTTGGTCGTTTTTTTGTTGGCTGGTGACTGTCACTGTTTGGAGCTCTTTACGGGTCCCCAGTCGTGCAGGAATTCACCCTCACTTGCAAGATATATAAGTCGTTATACAATGTAGTAATAGTATCCTTCAGAAAGACCTCATAGCGTGGCTATTCAGCGCATTTTTAGAGATATGGCGGCCAATAGCTCGTTCTGACCGTTTACTTGATCAATTTTCTTCAAATCAACAGATTTGGCTTGTAAGTTGTAGGATCCGAAGAAAGATGTCAAACCGTTTAGCCCTTGTCATTGACAATCGAGACTATCAAGACGATTTACTGTCACAACTGCCGCCGCCCCAAATCGAGAGCCGGGCCTTGACGTCGGTTCTGCTTGACCCGGTGATGGGTAACTTTAACAAGGTTGAGCTTTTGATCAATCCATCGGCGGCTCAGTTTCGCTACCACCTTAATAATCTGTTTACCCGTAAAAAACAGTTCGACGTGCTTTTATTGTACTACTTGGGCCACGCCCTCATCGACGCCGATGATCAATGGTATCTGGCTGCCGCTGATACCATGCCCAACTGCCTGGCCGAAACTGCGGTTTCGGCGGTTTTTATCAGCAGCCTGATGGATCGCGGCCTCTCGCACCAGCAGATCGTGGTGCTCGATTGTTGTCCCGGTAAACTCCCCCAACCTGGCGATGGCTCGGTCTATCTGGCAGATAAGGCCGGTACAGATATCGCTTTCAGGGGTAATGGGTACGGCCGGGTGGTCGTAACTGCCCACAATACAATCGATTTTGTTTGTGGGGCCGATAAAATTTTGGGCGAGCCGGAACCTTCCGCCTTTACTCAATATTTAATTGAAGGGTTACGCACCGGCGCGGCCGATGTTGATGGCGACGGGCAAATTGGTGTGCAAGAGTTATACGAGTATGTCTACCATAAGGTTATCCGGCAGACCAATCATAAACCTCGCCTGTGGACCTATCATTCGCCGGATAAATTCATCCTCGGCCGCAATCCCAAGCAAGTGGATCTGCCACACCGGGTTAAGTGGGATTTGATCTTTGGCGCAGTCATGGCCCCAATTGTGACCGTCATTATCGGCGGCTTGGCCAGCCTCAGTACCTCCGTCGGCTTGGCCGGTCTTTTCCTTTTGATGTACGCTTTTCTTTATTGGACGCTCGATTAAGCCGCTTTAACCAAGGAAAATTATGTCCAACTCCAACACCGACCAACCCTCATCGCCCCTGATCGAATGGGGCTTATGGTTTCAATGGGTTCTGGCTACCACTTTGGGCTGGATTCTGGGCCTGCTCTTTTTTGGCGAAATCGGGATCGGCGTCGTTGTTGGGTTGACTCAATGGTGGGTGCTGCGCGGTATCATTCCGGAACGGGCCAATTGGTGGATTTGGGCCAGCACGATTGGTTGGTTAATCGGCTGGTTGATGTTTGCCACGGGAATTCTCCCGCCGCCTGAATCTGGCCTCAACGATGGCTTAGTGGCCGGTGCCGCTGTTGGCGCGATTATCGGCATGGCCCAGTGGCTGTTCGTGTTCCGGAACCTGTTCGATCTGTCCATCTGGTGGATACCGATTAGCGTCGCGGCCTGGTCGGTCGCGCTGTCCGGTGTCCTGGGCTGGACGGTTACCGGGACGGTGGTCGGCGCCGTCACCGGCTTCCTGATCGATTGGTTTGTCCGCCACGCCGATGATGAAGTGGTTGGTTAGATGATTGGTTAGTCAGTTGGATAGTTTGTTGCTAACTATAATCCAACCAACTATCCAGCCAACCAGCCAGCCAACTAACTAACTAACTAACTAACTAGCCAACATTTTACGGTCTAAAACCCAACACAAAGAAGATGGCGATCAGAATCGGCTGGTGGACGAGGTAAATCAAAAGTGAGTGCCGGCCCAAAAATCGCAGCCCGGTTACCAGCGACTTGCCACTGAAATCAGGCAATGAAAACTGCCGCAGTCGGTCTCGATATAGGGTATAACCGGTAAAAATTCCGATCAAAGTAATACCACCGTAAGGCAGCACCGGATAATAATCGACCATCGCCCGGCCCTGCTGTTTTAGCCCCAACCAGATCAGCCACGGATAGTCAACAACAATGCCTTCGACGTAAAGCCCGATCAAAATCATCACTAGACCGGTCAGCAAGGTCAACCAGCGGTTGAGTCGCAAAAACGGATAGCTGGTCATAATCGAAAAGCCGATTAGATGCAGAATGCCAAAAACCACAAAACCCTGGCCGATAAAAAAGTAAGTCCCTATGGTAATCACCAGTCCCCAACCGAATATCTTCGCCCCCCGGAGAACGTATTTGAAGAACAGGTTGGTGTCTCCCCTTTGAACTTCGCGATTGTAGCTGAGCGTCAGCGAGACGCCGGCCACAAACAGAAATTGGGTGGCAATGGTCCGGGCAAACCACTGCCACGGACCGACGAAGAGGTTGCCGTGATACAAGCCAAAAAAATGTAAATCCCATACAAAATGGTAAAAGACCATCTGGACAATCGCCAGACCGCGCAGGGCGTCGATTTCCCACAGGCGAGTAGCGGCGTTTTTTAATTTCGCGGCAACGGTTGCTGTCGATATTTCGGCCATCATTTAGAACCTTAAACGCTAATAATCAAATGTATCACGCGGCCCAATCCACAGTTGGCGCGTTTGATCGAACCGCCAGCCGGGCGTGTCGAGTTCAAGCGGCTGGCGCGGCCAGCCGGCCTCGATGCGGGCCACGGTTTCTGCCCAAGAGCGAATCCCACCCAGGGCGTCGTGGGCTTCAACGTTGCACGCGCCGACCGCCGCCGCCATCGTAACCGAGTCGGTCGGCGCGCTGTCGCGCAGCAGGGCAGCTAGAAACCCCGCAATGGCCGAGTCGCCGGCTCCGGTCGTGCCGACCGGCTCGGTTTGAAAGATCGGCACCCAAAACTCACGGTTAGCCCAGCGTGCGGTATCGGCCGGTTGGGCGCGTCCCGCCTGCTGCAAAGCGGCGGCCTCGGCCGTGCGCAGGTACATGCCCAGGTGGCCGGCCTTGAGCAGCACGATTTTGGGCCCCATCGCCAGCAGCCCGGCCGCGATATTCGACAGCAGTTCGGGTGTGATGGGCGTTTGCCCCTCGCTCACCGAGGCGAAGGTGGCCGGATGGAGCGTCAGCAAAACTTCTTCGATGCTGGGCACAAACAGATCAACGTATGGCAGTGTCTGCTTGAGAATGTCCGGCCAGTGAGCCTGCCCTGAGGGCGCGTTGGGATCGGGCATGGCCATATCCAACGACGTGGTGACGCCGGTGGCTTTGGCCCGGCGGAACATTTCGACCAATTCCGCGCCGTTATCTTGATAAAATCGCTTCATAAGCGGGGGGTAGCCAAAATGAAACAGATCGACCTGATTGAGCAGATCGTAATCAATGTCATCCGCGCCAAAGGTGTCGTTGGGGCCGGGGCAGTGGAGAAAGAGGCGGTCGGTGTTGGGCGGACTGAGAATTATGGTGTACGAACTGGCTTCGCCGGGCGAGATGATCATCCCTTCGGTGAGGTGAGGCGACGACCTCCGGACGACATCTAAAATGGCTTGACCAAAAGTATCGTCGCCGATTTTACCCATCAGCCGGGTATCGATGCCCAGTTTGTGCAGCGCCTGCCCGGTGTTCGAGACCGCGCCCCCGGTTGACATCAAAATCGGTCCGGTTTCGATCAACCGTCCGGGCCGAAAGGTGGCGGCGAAATCACCCGCCCCGATAATCGCGGGGATGACGTCTAAACAAATATGACCGGCTACGACGCAGGATTTGGGCGAGGATGGCGTTATCGTCATTTGAGGATCGCGCACCGGCCTACAGCTTGACGACTTGGCCTGAAGCCGCCGACTGGTAAGTGGCCAGCATGCTCTTCAAAAACTCGCGGCTTAAACTGAGCGGCACCATTGGCTCGGCCCCATCAAGGACACACGCCTCCATTGCCTGAACCTCATACAGATAGGGACTGACCGCCGGAAAGGTGATTGTTTCTTCTTTATCGTCGATAGTGGTCAAGATAATACGGCTATCTTGGCCCTCAAACCCCGGTTTCCATGGTTCGATGACGTTGAGGGTGCCTTTATCGCCCACAATGTAGGTTGCTTGCCGAAACGCGGTCCGAAATCCGGAGGAAACCTGGGCCACAGCGCCGCTTTTAAACTTCAATTGGGCGCGCATGGCCACATCAACCTGGCTCTCGCCCACAATTTGGTCGGCCCACACGTCCGTTGGGGCGCGCCCGCCGGTCATGAAAACGGCCATGCTGTTGGGATAAACGCCTACATCCCAGGCCGCTCCGCCCTCTAAATCGCTTTGCAGCCGCACATTGGCCGCGTTTTCCGGCGGGAGATAGAAGTTGAACCAACTGTTGATCAATTGAATTTGGCCCAGTTTACCTTCACCGATCATCGCCCGGACCCGTTGCGTTTGGGGATGGTGCAGATACATAAACGCTTCAAAAATCGTCACCCCGCCATCGACCGCCGCCGACTCGACCTGGTCGAACTCTTCCATGCTGATCACCAGCGGCTTTTCACATAAAACATGCTTACCTGCCGCGGCCGCCTTGACCGTCCATTCGCAATGAAGCCCATTGGGCAGGGCGTTGTAGATGACATCGATATCCGGATCGGCCAGCAGATCTTCATAACTGCCGTGCGCCTTGGGAATACCTTTTTCTTGGGCGTAGGCCAGCGCCCGCTCTAGATTTCGGCTGCCGACCGCCACCAACTCGCTGCGTTCAGATTGGCGGATGGGATCGATTAAGGCATTGTTGATCTTCGCCGTCGTTAGTAAGGCCCATCGAATTTTATCACTCATTGATAATTACCTCATGTTGGTATAATTGGGAATTTGAGATATTTTTGACTCAAGTTGTCACCCAGGTGTTCAAATTGGGGAGTAGGGAGTAAGGAGTAGGGATTAGGGGACTAAAACCAATTACTTCCTACGCCTTACTTCTTACTTCCTCTGGGGTTAGGACTGAAACTGTGAAATTTCGATGTTTCTTGGATAGGGTAGCAAGCAACTTGAGTTATTTTAAAGCTTAAGCCCCGGTTGGGCAATTTGTCATGGACCGACCGGCTTCTCCACTACGCCCCGCGTTAGCGGTCGCTCCGAGATTGGCAAGTGGATCACCGCTGCCACAACACCCAGCACAACAGCCGCGATCCAAACGCTGTTATATGAGCCGGTGGTATCGTAGACGCGGCCGCCCAACCAGACGCCCAAAAAACTGCCCACTTGATGCCAGAAGAAGACAATCCCGTACAGCGTTGTCATGTAACGCGAACCAAAAATCTGGGCGACCATGCCACTGGTAAGCGGTACCGTCGCCAACCACAAAAACCCGATGGCCCCACCAAAGATGAGTGAGGACACATCGGTAATCGGCAGCAGGAGAAACAGCGCGATGACGATGGCTCGCGTAAAATAGAGCATGGCCAGCAGCGTCTTTTTACGATAGCGATCGCCCAACCAGCCAAACAAATATGAGCCGAACACATTCGACAGGCCAATCAGCGCTAGCGCCGTCGCCCCGGCCATCGGCGATACGCCCTGGTCGGCCAGAAAGGCGGGTAGATGGGTGGCGATAAAGGCCACATGGAAGCCGCATACAAAAAAGCCGGCGTTGAGCAGCCAATAGCCGGAATGCTGGCCGGCCTTGGCCAACATTTGCGGCAGCGAGTTCGTTTCAAACCCGTTGAGGATATCCTGAGCATCATCGGCCGGTTCGTTGGGAAATCCAAACGCCAGCACCACGATCAGGCTCACGATAGCCGCCATGATTACAAACGAGGTCTGCCAGCCGAAACGGGTGAGTAGAGCCTGAGCCACCGGAACAACCAGAAACATGCCCAGCGATCCCGCCGCCGTGGTAATCCCAAAGGCCGAGGTCCGTCGCTCTGGCGGCACCATCTGGGCAATCGCGCCTAGTACCACCACATAAGTGGTGCTGCTCAAAGCCAAACCGGCCATAAGCCCCAGCGACAGGTACAGTCCGGCTGCCCCAGTGATAACCGGCACCAGCAACAAACTGACCACGTAGACCACCCCACCGGCCAGCACAATCCAGCGCGAGCCAAACCGGTCGGCGATCATGGCCATCAGCGGCAGACCAAGAATGATATTTTGCAGCGCAATGGCCAGGCTGTAGACCTCGCGGCCCGTGCCTAAATCGTCGCTAATCGGCTGGAGAAAAATACCGAACGCCTGCCGCACGCCCATGCTGATCGTCACCACCAGCGCGCCGCAAATGATGACCAGAATATATTTTTGGCGTAACATTTAGCCCACTTTCTGAGATCGAGCCGGTTCCGGCTCCTCCAATAGTCTGATGATATGGCGATGGTTAGCCGTGCCCCACTGCGCGATCATATCCAGGATAGGCTTCAACGTCTCGCCGAACTCACTCAATGCGTACTCAACTTTAGGCGGCACTTCGGGATAGACGGTTCGATTGACCAAGCCGTCCCGTTCCAAATCCCGTAGCTGCTGGGTCAGCATTTTGGCGGTAATGTCAGGCAGCTCGCGCCTGAACTCGCCGAAGCGCAGCACGCCCTGTTGGTGCAGCTTCCACAAAATACGCGGCTTCCATTTGCCGCTCAGCAGCTCCAAACTGGTTTCGACCGGACAAACGTGTATTCTACCATTAGACAAGCCCATAATAGTTTCCTTTTGGATACTATGTCACAAAAAAGTGCATACTTCACAAGTGTATAGCGACGTGCTAAACTGTCAAAAAGTTATGCACCGGAAAACCGTAGATGACCACCAATCCCGATTCATCCCTCAACACCGTCAAAGGCAGAGTTATTTACTTTCTAATATTGGTCGCCCTCAACCAGTTTATTTACTCGAAAGTTGTGATCTTATAG
>JAGRCC010000562.1 GCA_020433785.1 Anaerolineae bacterium | reverse complement strand
CCGGTTTACCATACGGTTGAGGCGGGCGATACGCTGTTGGGCATCGCCATTAAGTACGAGACCACCACCGAAGCGCTGATGGTGACCAATGCCTTAGCTAATGACCACGAGCTGAGCATCGGACAAGAACTGCTGATTGTTCCCAGCAATGTGGAGCCGGGTGTTCCGGCGGTTGTTCACCAAATCAAAGAAGGCGACACGTTTGCCTTTCTGTCATTCTTCTACGGCTCGACCATTGAAGATATTCTGGCGGCCAACCCCGGGTTAGACCCCGATCTGCTGCAAATAGGCCAGCAGGTGGTTATTCCGGTCACATCTTCGCCGGTCAACCCTAACGCCAATCCCGGTCTACCGCGCATCATCACCGCCGACCCGATCACCGGCGAAAAACTGACCCTCCAGCAAGCGCTATTTCAATCGATCAATGCCCAGCGCGCCGCCAATGGTCTGGCGCCGTATGTATTAGATAGCGACCTCGTTGATCTGGCTCAAGCTCACGATCAAGATATGGTATCGCGGGGTTACTTTGCCCACACCACGCCTGAAGGGGTGACCTTGGATGACCGGTTCGCCCAAAAGGGGCTCAATATCTCCTGGACCGGCGAAAATATTCAGCGCAACAACAAAGGCAAAGAAGGGTCGGTGCCGTACGCCCTTAATTGGTGGATGAATAGTTATGTTCATCGCAGCAACCTGCTGCACCATCGGTTCAACCGTATTGGTATTGGGGTGATAGAAGGTCCGCCGGATTGGTACAGCTTTGTTTTAGTTTTTGCAGAGAGGTAACCTCAATTTGAATTTTCGCCAACTCATCAAGGACTTGAATTTTCGCAAACTTAAAGAAGACTTGGATTTCCGCGAAATCGTCGATAATCTACCACGACGAGCCTGGGCCAGCCTCATTCTGATTGTCGTTTTAACCGGCGTCGTTTTCTATATTCAAGCCAAGATTCAATCGGTCGCCCAGACGACTGCCGAGATTGAGTACGTTAGAGGCTTACGAGATGCCCCGGCTTCGCCTACCCCCGACTCATTTATTCGAGCGATCCTATCCCGTAACTTCTCATTTGGGCGCAATCACACGCCAACCGCCACAGCGGTGCTTACGCCGCAGATTACGCCGACACCGTTCTTTGTTTTTCATACCGTGGGCGTCAGCGAAACTTTAATCTCCATTGCCGCTCATTATAATGTGACCACGGAAGAGCTACTGGCCACCAATCAGATTCGTGATCCGAACAGTCTGGAGGAAGGTGAGCAACTGCTTATCCCCCCAGACGACTCAGTTTACCAGGGTGAACTCATTCCTTATACCATTAGAGAAGGCGACTCGCTGCTCGGGATTGCCTCTAAGTACGGCTCCAGTGTCAAAGCCCTTCAAGTGGCTAATCCTATTTTAAAGAACGATGAGCTAACGCCCGACGAACATATTGTGGTGCCGGTTTTGTTTAGCTCCGTCCATCCGATCAATACCTTTGCCGGCGGTGACGACCCGATCCTCTACACGGTTGAATGGGGCGACACCCCGCTGGCGATTGCCATTAAATACGATGTTCCCCTTGAAATTTTACTAACTGTCAATGATATCCAGGATCCGACCTCGCTTCAGATTGGGCAAGAACTGGTGATTCCGGTCAATGACGAATTGGACTACAGCTTCCCGGTCATTTTGTACGAACTTCAGGAAAATGACACCCTGGTCGGCATTGCCTCCCGGTTCGGCTCTAGTGTCAAAGATATTCTGGCCGTCAACCCTGAACTCGACCCCGGTTCGTTAGAGGTGGGCCAACTGGTGGCTGTGCCGGTTATCTTTGCTCCAGTCAAACCCACCCCGGTCCCGGTTCCCAACCGGCCCACCGGCCCCACGCCTACCCCGCTGCCCCCGCCGCCGATGCTGGCCGACTTGCAGCAGCAAATGATCAACGCCATCAATGCCCAGCGTACTAACTTCGGGCTACCGTCCTATAAAGTCGATAGCGGGCTAACCGATGTTGCTTTAGCGCACGCCCAAGATATGGTCGTGCGCGATTACCTGGCCCACACCAACCCCAACGGCCAGTCTCCCCGTGATCGATTAGTCAACTATGGTTTTACCGATATGGCCAAAGTCGGCGAAAATATCCAGCGTAACACTCAATCTCGCGATAGCACCGTCAACGAAGCGGTCAACTGGTTTATGAACAGTCCTGTCCACCGTGCCGGCTTACTGAACTCCGATTACAACCGCATCGGCGTCGGGGCGGTCGAAGGGCCGCCGGGCTGGTTCACATTTGTTATCGTTTTTATCGAACAGTAGCCCCAGTAGATCTAATTTTTGACCCATCAGGAGCGTCAAAGTTTACTTTGACCGACAAAGCAGAGCTTTGTTGCGCCAGAATTTGGATCCACTGAACCTCTAACCCGAATGGCCTTATCATCGCCAAAGCTGGTCGTTTCGGTAATTTACCCCTACTCCTTACTTCCTACTCCCTAAATTTAGTCATTGACCCAATTAACCCAAGTTAAATAAATTTGATGTTTGGCGAATAAACCCATTTAGAGGTAAAATAATCGCCAGACCCCGAAGCATGATCAGCCAAATAAATATTCGGTAAGCGACAATTGTGACAAAGAAGCAAATCTGCAAGGAGACAAGCAATGACCAAAAACTCACTGGGCGCACGCGCCACATTTGATACCGGTAGCGGCGAAGCGTTTATCTATCGCCTGGACAAGTTGGAAAAAGACGGCCTCGGTCCTATTTCCAGTTTGCCGTTTTCAATCAAAATCTTGCTCGAAGCCGTGCTGCGCGAAGTAGACGGCTACATAGTCAATGAAGAAGATGTTGTCAAGCTCGCCAAATGGAACGCCGCCGCTCCGGCTGACGATGAGATTCCATTCAAGCCGGCCAGGGTCATTTTGCAGGATTTCACCGGCGTACCGGCTGTCGTCGACTTGGCCGCGATGCGCTCGGCGATGGCCCGCATGGGCGGCGATCCGCAAAAGATCAATCCGACTGTGCCGGTCAACCTGGTCATCGACCACTCGGTGCAGGTGGATGTCTTTGGCCAGTCGTTGGCGTTGGAGCGCAACGCCGAAATCGAATTCGAGCGCAACCGCGAGCGATACGAGTTTCTACGCTGGGGCCAGAAAGCCTTCGATAACTTCAGCGTCGTGCCGCCCTCCAGCGGCATTGTCCACCAGGTCAACCTGGAATACATCGCCCGCGGCGTCTGGACCCGTCCCGAGGACGGCGGCATCGTCGCCTATCCCGATACGCTGGTCGGCACNNGGCACCGACAGCCACACCACCATGATCAACGGGTTGGGCATCGTCGGTTGGGGCGTGGGCGGCATCGAAGCCGAAGCGGTCATGCTCAGCCAGCCGATTTATATGCTCGTGCCGGAAGTGGTCGGTTTCAAGCTGACCGGCCAGCTTCGCGAAGGCGTGACCGCCACCGATTTGACCTTGACCGTGGTGCAGATGCTGCGCCAAAAAGGCGTCGTCGGCAAATTCGTCGAGTTCTACGGCTCCGGTCTGAGCCAGATGACCTTGCCCGACCGGGCCAC
>JAGRCC010000561.1 GCA_020433785.1 Anaerolineae bacterium | reverse complement strand
GGCCGGCCCTACTACTGGCTAAAATTCGATAACAACCTGACCATCGGCCAAGGGATTGATGGCCGTCTATATGCCGGCGGCGGCGGCGGGTGGCGCTATCCCGACGGCAACCCGCTGGATGGTGTTGAGGAATGGGAACCGGCCACGCTGGGCGTCGGCAATGTTCAGGTCAACACAGTAGAAATTGATCCTGACAACCCGGCGATTGTATATCAGGGCATTGCCGATTTTGGCCCCTACAAATCGACCGACCAGGGGCAGACGTTTTCGCGTATTTTAGGCAACGGCTGGCCGGTCACGACTAACAACTTTGAATGGAATGGCCCGTACTATAGTAACTACACCATCTGCCAGTTCGACTGTTCTAATAGTTGTAACCAAACCGGCGCCCTCGCTTTTGGCGGAACCACCGATTTTGCCATTTCCAACCAGAATTCAGATGTCGTCTACAGCGCGTTTGGCAGCGGCTCCAATCAGAATGAATTTGGGGGCGTTAATAAATCGACCGATGGCGGGCGCACCTGGCAGCCCCTGGGTTTCCAAGCCGAAGATGGCTTTGCTCTGAACCCGGACACCTGTGTCCCGTATGGGTTCCGGCACCTGGCCATCGATCCCATCAACGACCAGATTGTGTTGGCCGCGATGGCCATTCCATCGCCCCGGCAGGGTATCTTGTATCGAACCATCGACGGCGGGTTGACCTGGACGCAAACCTTTTCGTCCACCAGTTTTATTACCGGGCTGGAGATATCGCCCCTTAACCCGGAGCGGGTGGTGCTGACCACTATGTGGGATGTTTTTCACTCGACGGCCGCTGGCGCGGCCGGCTCCTGGCAAGATATTACCCCGCCTAACGCCGATCTGCTCCAAACCGTGGCGGTGTCACCGCATGATGAGGGGGTGTATGTTGTCGGCACGAATGATCAGGGGCTATTTTATACGGACGACGCCGGCGAAACGTGGCAAAACAATCCGCTACGGGCATTAGCCGAGCAAAAATTGCGGCAGGGCAGCGATCAGCCGCTCGACAGCCGCCTGGCAGCCGATCTTAATCCGGCGGCCAAGGTCTTAAAAAATGTGTCGGCCATTGTCTTCGATCCGGTGGCTAAAGACACTTTCTACATCGGCGGAACCCGCTATACCCGCGCTTCTTTTGGCGTCGCTAAAATCACTGAGGCCGGCCAGCAGTGGCAGCATTTACCGCTGAACGGCCTAACTCATCGCAATATTTTTGATTTAGCCGTAGATACGTCGGGCCAATATTTATACGCCGGTACGTTTGATGGCACGTTTAAAATGAAATTGAGGTAACTGTTATGGTCAGAAAATTACGAGCTTTTGACAATGGGAGAGCCAAATTGAAAAAAATAGTTAAATTTCCAGCCAATATTATCTTGCTGTTCACCATAATTTTCTTTGGGACGTTGAGTCTGGCTTATGCTCAAGAGCCGGGCGATACGGAGCCGGACAGCAGCGTTGCGCCTCAGAATGAGCAAGGCGACACGGTTAATTTGCCGGCCGATCAAGGCGGTCCCGATGCGCTGCCCCCAGAATCAGACGAGGCCGATACATCACCAGTAGAAACAGACAACACCGCCGCGACTCAGATCGAGTCAAGCGAGACGATCACCGCCTCGCAAGAGGCAGCAGCACCCTCACTTTTGGCGGCCGATCAACTCCAGCTAACCTTTCAAGATATAGGCTATGGGGATCGGGAATTCAGTCGGGATGAGGCCACTCGGTATTATACCCTTAACGTCCCGGAAAATTTCGAACTCTCACCCACCCGCAGCTATCTGGAACTGCACACCCAGCACTTCCCCCCCACCCCGGATAAGCCGTCGGTGGTTCGAGTCGTTATGAACGGCCGGCTGCTAACCACATTTCCTCTAGCCGCCAGTAACGCCGTCTCGAACGTGGTCCGCATCAATCTGCCGCAAGAAACGTTCACCGCCGGGTCGAACTCGATGCGGGTCGATCTGGATACCAGCGAAACTTGTGAGGAAGGCGGCGCTCTGGTCGATTTTATTGTCGATGACTCGTCCCTGGTCGGCTTTGCCTACGAACAGCGGCCTTATCCCACCGATTTGGGCCTTTATCCGTACCCGTTTTCCGAAACCGGTTTTTCGATGGTGCCGGTAACCATTGTGCTGCCTGACGAACCCAGCTCCCAAACCCTGGCCGCAGCCGCCACAGTGGCAGCGGGCCTGGGCCGAGCCTCCGAAGGTATGATTGAAATCAACACGGTCCTGGCCGGTGATTTGACGCCCGATATCCGCGACGAACATCACCTCATTATTATTGGCCAGCCCGATAACAACAGTCTGTTGTCTGATTTGACCCTGCCGGTCGCGATTAACTCGAAAAATCTAAAGCCCGGTTATGGTATTATCCAAGAAGTGATTTCGCCCTGGAATGAGTTACGACTGGCTTTAGTGGTCAGTGGTCCGGATGAAAAGGGTGTCCTAAAAGCCAGCCAGGCCCTCAATCGACAGGTGAATTTCCTGGGAATGCGCGGTCCGGTGGCGATCGTAATCGATCTATTACCCTTACCGGATGAGGCAACTACCCAATCTACCGGCAGCAGCATGACCTTGGCTTCGTTGGGTTACACCGACAAAACCGCCTATGGCGCGGGCCGACAAGATTTTTCCTATGAATTCATATTACCGAGAGGCTGGCAGTTGGAAGAGCAGCCGTACTTTGTGCTCAAAATGGCTCACGCCGACATCCTTGACACCACCGAATCGGTGGCCGATATTCGCCTCAACGGAGTGCCAATTGGCAGCGCGCTGCTCAATCAAGACAATGCCATCAGTGGTGAAATAACCCTACAAATGCCCCGGCGACTGCTCAAAACCGGCCGTAACAGCCTTAATATTGCCGTGGAAATGAGCCTGCCCAACGGTGATTTGTGCGCCGACAAGGGCGATCAGCGCGCCTGGACCACGGTCAGCAGCGACTCGGAGATCTTCTTATCGTACAGCTCGCTTGATGTTACTCCGGATTTAAGTCTTTTCCCGTATCCATTCATCCAAAACCCCGGTCTGGATCAAACAGTTTTGGTCCTGGCCGATAACCCGTCCACTATCGCCATCAATGAACTCATGCGCCTGGCCGTGCAGCTCGGCAGTCCGCTGACCAACCAAGATATTATGATCAATGTCGCCTACGCCTCAGAGGTCAATAAAGCGATGCAGTCTGAGAATCACTTTATTGTGCTGGGCCGGCCAACGGTCAACAGCTTACTGGCTGACGTCAACGATCAGCTTCCGCAGCCATTCCAGGCCAACAGTGATCTCTTGGAACCGATGGTTATCGACAGTGTCGCCTTCATGCCGGACCCCAACCGCGATGCCGGGCTGTTAGAGCTAATGCCTTCGCCCTGGGATGACAGTTACACGCTGCTGGCTATTACCGGCACCACCGATCCCGGCGTGGCGTTGGCGATGCAAGCCTTGCTGGAAAACGGCGACCAACTGAAAGGCAACCTGGCTGTTGTAGAGCCGTCTCTTGATCCGTTCTCGGACGAACCCAATCAAATTAACACTTATTCAATTGATACGCGCCCACCGGCTCAGATTGATGACGAAGAGGCCCACTTGGACCCGGCTACCCTGGATGAAAATCTTGCTCTTTATGCTCAACTATGGTGGAGATAAGGTCCTAAATTGAAGCGAATGACAGGCAGAATCTCAAGTAATTTAATTATCTTAGCCATCCTTAGCTTGTTGTGGGGCTGTAGCCAAACGTCGGTCCCAGCCCCGCAGCAGGCCGGCTCAACCACGGCCCAGGTCGAAGCCGCGACCAATCCGCCGGCAGATGAGGCCGCCGGCAGCCAAACCGCGTCTGAACAAACCGACAGCGCGGTGGCCGCCTCGCCTGCTTCAGCGGGCAGCACGGCTGATGCCGTTACGATCCTGGTCGCCGACAAGATCACCTCGCTCGATCCGTACCAGATGGCGTTGAATGACTCAACGCGCGGCATTGCCGCCCATGTTTGGGATAGTTTAACTAGACTCAATGATAACCTGGTTGTGGAACCGCATCTGGCTGAGTCTTGGCGGCTGGTCAATAACTTTACTTGGGAATTCAAGCTTCGGCCGGGGGTTAGCTTTCACAACGGTGAACCCGTCAACGCCGAAGCGGTTCGCTTTTCAATTGAGCGGTCACAATCACACCCTAACTCGTTAGAAACGTTCGCCGGTGAGGTGGGGTTGGAAAGCGTGGAAATCGTCGATGACGGCACGATTCGCTTGGTGACTAAACAGCCGGTAGCGAACTTACCGTACCATTTATCTTTTATAGAAATTTTACCGCCGGGTTACTACGCCGATATTGACCTTAACCAAGCGGCCACCAAGCCCATTGGATCAGGCCCCTATCAGGTATCGGAATGGCAGCCCGGCGAGCCGGTGGTTCTGGACGCCTTTGCCGATTACTGGCAAGGGCCGCCAGCAATAGCGCAGCTCACCTTCGAGAGTGTGCCGAGTAGTCAGGCTCGAATAGCGGCGTTGAGCGCCGGCGAAGCGGCGCTGGTAACGGATCTACCGCCAAGTGATTCGGAAACCTTCGAAGCCGGCCGGCTGGCCTCAGTTGAAAGCACCCAACGGTTGTTTGTTGGGATGCGGATCAAGGCCGACAGCCCCCTGGCCGATGCACGGGTGCGCCAGGCGCTTAATTACGCGGTTAATGTCCAACAATTGATCGACGACCAACAGGCCGGTTATGGTACCCATTACGGCAGTTGGGTTAGCGGGCCGGCCGGTAATCCGGAATTATCGCCCTGGCCTTATGATCCCGAACGCGCCCGCAGTTTACTGGAAGAAGCCGGTTACGCGGAGGGCTTTGCCACCACCTTACATACGCCCGTTGGCGTTTATCCTAACGATGCTGAAATTGCTAAGGCGATTGCGCAGCAGTTGGAGCAAATTGGGATTAAGGTCAAAGTGATCCCTATCAACAATTGGGATGTTTATGTCCGGGAGCTTCTCAATAACGCCTCGATCGACCTATTTTTGCTCCGCTTGAATTCTCATCAAGACGGCCTGGAAGATGTAAGCAATCTCTCCCACAGCTTTTTGTTTAATCCGACCAACTGGCAAAATGAAGCCTTTGAGGATTTACTGGCGCGAGCCGTCAACACATTTAACGAAGAGTCTAGAAACCGACTGCTGCAAGAGGCCCAAGCTGTAGCCTATGAGGACGCGCCCTGGCTATGGCTGTGGCGGCCATATCACTTTTATGGAGTCAGTCCAACCCTGACCTGGACACCCCGCGCCGATGGCCTGATTTATTTATACCGGTCAACGACAACCGCGAATGAGTCAGAATGAACCAGTCGCAAAAGGAGTAACCCATGCGAAGTACGCTCAAATTGATCGGGGCGATTCTTATGATGGGGCTGTTTCTCATCCGGCCCGCCACAATGCCGGTCAAGGCCCAAAGCGTTCCCTTTTGGTTAATTGTTTCGCCGACCTATGACGACAACAAGATTACCTATAAGATTGAATTTTATAACGAAGTAGATTGGGCCTTAGAGGATGTCGTTATCAAATTTCGGCTGCCGGAGGGGACCCATTACCTGGAAGGCGGGGGCCAGGCCTCTCTCAATGTAGACTATGACGGAAGCTATGTCGCTTTTTCCACGGAGGTCGTGGAGGGGTACGACTCGATCTCGGTGGCCGGATTTGTGCTTGAAGTCACCGATCCATCGGAAAAAGTTTTTGTAACTCAAGCTGAAGTTAGCTGGGCCGGGGCCTACCCCGGCAGCTACGTCACCGAAGACATCGACATCGACATCACCCGTGAACCATTGAATTGGCGTCCGCCGGCCTTGCCCCATTTGCAGTTAGAAGCCCAAGCGACCGTTGAACAAGGGGTGGTCACTTTCAAATTCTTTCCCCAAAATGTCGGCTGGCGGCGCATGTGGGATGTTGACGTTAATGTCCCTATTCCGGAGGGAACAAAATTTCTGTCGGCAGAGGCTCCTGAGGGCTTTTCCATGACCCAAGATGGGCGCGAAGTCTTTTTCTCGATCATCGAAATGCCGCGCAACCGGCAATATGAACCCCTGCTGGTCAAAGTGGTTCCGGAAGATGATACGGTCGGTGTTATAAAAACTTACGCCTGGGCCAAATGGAAAAATGTCGGCTGGGGCGTGGGTAGGCGAGACGCGGCTGAAGAACAGTTCCGAACCGGCGATATTATCGTCGATCCCCAACACTCAAAATGGGTCTACGCCGACCGGATTGGCGATGTGCCCTTTTATGATTACGATGTGACCAGCCTCGATCTTCAGTCGGAAAAAGATAATTTAAAGATCATATTTTACACAGCTGAAGATGTGGGAGCCGCCGGTAAACCATTAGAATTTGCGCTTTATATTGATAGTGACTGTCAGGAAAACACGGGGCAAAGACGGCGCGCTCAGGGCTTTGATTATCGAGTCAGGTATGACCTCTCTCAGGGCCAAGCCTCGGTCCTAACCTGGAACAGCGAAAATCGGCGCTGGGATTGGCCCAACTCGATCAATATTAATGGTCTGGTAGATAAAAACTCGGTCACAATGTGGTTACCGTATGATTTAATCGGCGCTGATGTAAAGCAATTTTGCTGGTTTGGCGAGATGGTCAACACCTCTGAACAATATCATCCGGAGCCGCCGGCCGAGCAAGTGCCCGACAGAAAAGCACCCGAGTTAACAACCTATAAAATTGTTCCCAGTAACATCTCAACCGAGGTCCAAACTTACACCCAGCCAGCGCCGGCAGCGGTATCAACCAAGCCAATTACCGGCAACTTTATCAATGTGGGCGATGAGTGGAATTTTCTACCGGGTTGGTCGGAACCGCCCCGTAATTGGCGCTCGCTTAATTTCGACGACGGGGAGTGGTACTCCGGACCGACCAGTATTGGCTATGGACCAGGCAAATACGCCACAGATTTAAGCCGCATCATCGAATTACAGGATGAAGACCAGCCGGCTTTGGTTGAACACACCGACCCGGACGCCCGCATGGTATTTGCCGCTCTGCCCTCCGGCACAGATAACGACTCGGTTTTTTTGCGCCACATTTTCACCGTAACCGATTTGGAGCCGACGGCCATTGATCAACTTGATTTGACCATTCAGTATAAGGGTGGCTTTGTGGCTTATCTCAACGGCGTCGAAGTTGCCCGGCGCGGCTTAGGGACGGCCGGTT
Organism: Anaerolineae bacterium; assembly: GCA_020433785.1. The sequence continues at coordinate 4,232 of JAGRCC010000561.1, read as the reverse complement.
CTGCCGTTCCGTTTGATACCCTGGCCACCGTAGACAGCCCTGATCAGGCGCAGACTATCAGCTTAAATGAGTCCCGCTCGTTACTAACTTCAGGCCCCAATGTTTTAGCCATTCAAGTCCATCGAACCGCTGATGATGCCGAACTTCTGGTTAAACCGAGCTTAAGCTGGCGTGTTGATCCAGCTCAACTCAACGTGTCCACCAGCAGCCCCAGCCTGGCTGAACCGGTGTTAACCCCAGCTACTCCGGCCCCGCCTTCGATTACGGAAATTACCGGCAAGATAGCTGTGCCGCTTGACAATGGGCAAGGCTATTACGATGTTCACGTTTTCTCCATACCTGATGGCGAACTACTAACGACAGTCCCCAACGCTCGCCAGCCTAATCTCCGTTATGATGGGCAAAGAATGTTAGTTAACCGGGAAGGCGGCGGCATTGAAAATGTGTTTGAAATCAACTTAGTTGATGGCACTAGCAAACAGGTTAGCGACGCCCCTGAAGATTGGCACCCCTTTTATGATCCCTGGGGTAATCGGGTGGTTTATGGTAACACCGACACTGCCTTGAGCGGTATTCCGGTGCCGGCCATTGAGGATGGTGAACTCAGACGCCATAGCAAAACGGGCGAAATTATCTACACCGGTATTCGACGTCCCTTCCTCTTTGTGCAGTGCGGTTTGCTTCCGCCCCACCTGGAAACCGACCCGCTCTGTCGCGATATTGCCGTTTTCGACATTTTAGTGCCGGCCGGACAAATGGGCGATTTGCAGGGCAGCCATCCGGTTTGGACCTCCAATGATATGATTGTCTACAAAGGCTGCAATACGTGGGCCGGTTCAAGTTTGTGCGGTATTTTCATTGTTTCGTCGGCATCAACCAAACGTCTAAGCGACGGCTTTATTCCCGTCCAACTGACCACGGATACCAGCGATACGCCAACCGATACAAAAGGCAACCGCATTGCCTTTATGTCCCAGGAGGATGGAGACTGGGAAGCTTATACAATGGATTTTAACGGCAGAAACATCAAAAACGTGTCTGACAGCCCCGGCTCTAATGATGGACTGCCGACGATATCACCTGATGGAAATTGGGTCGCCTTTGTTTCTGACCGAGATGGGACCTGGGGTGTCTGGGTAGCGCCCATAGTCGGTGGAACGGCCGAAAAAGTACTCGACCTACCGGCCGTCCCTTGGGGTAGTGGTTCGACCACCTACTGGACAAACGAGCGTATTTCTTGGAGCCCGTAAGGCGGGTTACGATCTAAATTAATGAAATCTCTAACGAAACAAGCCACAACTATGCCCGACCCTGTTACGAATCCTGAGACAACTACCGGCAGCCAGGGACAAGTTACAACTCAACTGAAAAAGTTGATTAAATTGGTGCAGATTTGGACCGTTTCAGGAATTGCCTCTTTCCTGATGATAATGATATTTTATACGCTGCTTTTCGGTCACAATCAACTGATACCCAACGAGCGTATCTACGAGAACTATCGTTATGTGGGCAAACCGAATACCTACCAACTATCGTCAATCGAAGGATACGGCATAACCACTTATGGAGAAAACGGCCTTATCGTCAACAAAACCCTTAATCCGGAGGCCAAAAGACTCTTATTCATTGGCGACTCTTTTGTGAAAGCGGTTCAGGTTTCCGATCAGGATAAATTTACCGAGGTTCTTGAGCATGAATGGAACAGCCTCCATCCCGACCAACCGGTCCAGTCACTAAATCTAGGTTTGGGCGGCCAGCATATCGATACTTACTTGAGTTTTAGCCAGAATATGGATGACTATTTTCAGCCGGATTTGGTCTTTATAGTGCTGAATCGGAATGATTTCGAAAATTTGGCCGACGAGCAAGCCAAATTAACCGCAATCAATCAAGGTGTTGATAAACCTTTGGTTGAAGCGGAGGAAATGTCGTATTTTGAGTACGCAGTTAATTACCTGGGGGTCAGATCATTTTTCGGGCAGTTGCAGGCCCAAACTTATGGCTTTTTGAAGCAACAAAATGCCTCCAACCAAGCGCTGGCCTCAACCGAGCAGCCAGACATTTTGCGTAAAGACGATGTCGCCGTTCAGCTAAAGGCGCTCAAACAGATCTGGGGCCAGCGGCTGGTCATCATTTATGTAACTTGGTTCGGCGATATGGCCAAAGATGCCCCGTCCCCCGATACTTTTGAGGATAATGTGCTTATTGAATTAGAACAGCAGGGAATTCCCGTGATCAATCTGTACCCTTCTTTCTGGAACGCCTTTAAGCAATATAAACCACCATTCGGCTTTGATAATTCTAACTTGGGGCGGGGACATTTGAACCAATATGGACATTATTTGGTGGCCCAAGAAATTATGAAATACCTTGAAAATCGCCGATGATATTTTCCAGTTTTAACTTCCTCATTTTTCTCATAACGATTATTGGCTTGGTCGCCGTTTTGCCCACCTCAAAATACCGTAAACTGCTGCTGCTGGCGGCCAGCTACTATTTTTACGCCAACTGGGATTACCGCTTCACCGCGCTTATTTTTGCGTCTACAGTTGTCGATTACATTGCCGGCCGACTGTTGCAACACGGCAAAAACCCTACGTATCGAAATTCCGTCCTGCTCATTTCGATCGGGTTCAATCTAGGTTTATTGGGGTTTTTTAAGTATTACAACTTCTTTATCGACTCGGCGACGGTGGTTTTATCCAGTTGGGGATTGGGCGTTTCCAACCTCGATATCATTTTGCCGGTGGGCATCTCATTCTACACCTTTCAAACCATGAGTTATACCATCGATGTCTACCGCCGAAACCTGGATGCGGTCGACGATTTCTTTGATTTTGCGCTGTTCGTGGCTTTTTTCCCGCAGCTTGTAGCCGGCCCCATCGTCCGAGCCGCCGATTTTCTACCTCAATTGAAAAAGCCGGTCACGATCAGTGGATCTAATATTTGGGCCGGTTCCCAAATATTTATCATTGGCCTATTTAAAAAACTCATGATTGCCGATGCGGTCGCTCCCTTTGTGGATGGCGTCTACAATTATCCGGGATATTTCTCATCGACGACCGTCTGGCTGGCGGTGCTGGCCTATGCCCTGCAAATCTATTGCGACTTTTCCGGATACTCGGATATGGCTATCGGCGCGGCCCGGATGTTTGGGTTTCAATTTGAACGAAACTTTAACATGCCTTACCTCTCCAAGGATATTACCGAATTCTGGCGGCGCTGGCACATCTCCCTATCGAGTTGGCTACGAGATTACCTCTATATTTCCCTGGGCGGCAATCGAAAAGGGACGCTGCGGACTTATGCCAACCTTATGATCACCATGATTTTAGGTGGCCTGTGGCACGGCGCCAGTTGGAACTTTGTCATCTGGGGCGCCTTGCACGGCCTGGCCCTGGCTTTTCACAAACTCTGGCGGAGTCAGACCAAGGGCGTAACGGTACCAGGGCTGTCCTTGCTTAGCTGGCTAATCACGTTTTTATTTGTGGTAATGGTCTGGGTTTTATTCCGAGCCCAAGATTGGCCAACGATGATGACGGTCTACGGCAAATTACTTTTTATTAATCCGATGGGGGCCGCCTGGTACTACCATGCAGCTTTCGCCGCTTTTGGCTGGGCTATTATAGGCCATATTGCCGGCAGCTTACGGACAGGCGATGAACTGGTTTTCTTCAAAACCCCCTATAGCTATCGGGTGGCTTTTGTGACCATTACCGTGCTGTTGATCATTTACGTGTTTGCACCGACCAACGTTAGCCCCTTTATCTATTTTCAATTCTAAAGGGATAATGGCTTTTATAACCGCCGGACGACAGAACCTACGGTACAGCAACAACGATAAAAATTCTGTAGGACAAACTTAAGTTTGTCCTACAAATCTTATTTTCAACGGAGTCAAACAGTCCTGACAGGACGACAGCGAGAATGAAAATTTATTGGAGCGACAAAGCTTGCTTTGTCACCCACGTTGGGGTCAAAGTAAACTTTGACGCTCCAGATCGCTATTTTCAGAGGAGTGAGAACATTGAAAATACTAGTTGTGCTAGGAGATGGGGGCCATACACGAGATACGCTGAAACTCGTTGAAATGCTGGGCCCCAAATACGAATACAGTTATCTGATGGCCCAGGCCGACCAAATTTCTGAAAAGAAAATCGAATTTCCCGGCCAAGTCTACCGGGTCGTCACGCCGCGAGATAAACACCACAATTTTCCGAAAGATGTTTTGA
>JAGRCC010000560.1 GCA_020433785.1 Anaerolineae bacterium | reverse complement strand
TTCGGCGCGTTAGCCCCTTTGAAACCTACCGCTTTGGCATCGTCAGCGTCGATTCCGATATGCGCATTACCGGCTTTAAAGAAAAGCCGCGTCGATCTAAAGAAACGCTGGCCTCGATGGGCATCTACATCTTTGATTACGAAGTGCTCAAGGAAGTTTTGGCCGACGAGAAACCCAACGATTTTGGGCGCGATATCCTGCCTAAAATCATCAACTCCCACCGAGTCTTTGCCCATACCTTCGAAGGCTACTGGGCCGATGTCGGTACGCTCCAGGCTTACTGGGAAGCTAATATGTCGCTACTGGCCGAAACGCCTGCTCTGGATTTGTATGACCCGGACTGGGTCATTCACACCCGTAGTGAGGAACAACCGCCGGTACGCGTGGGTACAGAAGCCTGGGTTGGCGGCAACTTGATTTCCAACGGCTGCATCGTGGAAGGCGTAGTCGAGCGCTCTGTCCTTGGGCCTGGCGTTCGCGTGGCTCCCGGTGCTATCGTCCGTGACTCGGTGATCATGAACGATACGGTCATCTGCCCGCACGCTCGCGTTGAGCGCGCCATTGTCGATAAAGATGTCTACATCGGCGAAAGCGCCGAAATCGGCTACGGTGTCGATAATATTCCTAATCGGATGCATCCTAATCGCCTGAATACCGGCTTAACGGTCGTCGGCAAATGGGCACGCGTTCCCAACGGCTTAAAAGTTGGGCATAACGTTATTATTAACCCCGGCGTGAAAGAACATAACTTTCAAACCGATTTTGTCCCGAGCGGGGAGACAATCTAATCGTCGGGTTAAGTTAGCTGGAATGGCTTTAGCCTCGATCTCTTTATTTGCATAAAAAAAGCCGGGACGATATCGCCCCGGCTTTTATCTTTCGGAAGAAAGCCCTTAATCTATTTTATCGGCCTTCCGGCTGCGGCGAATGGTGATGATGCCGATCACCGGTAAAATAATGGCCACAATAGCCGCCAGCGCCGCCACCGGCGTTGACTCCCGCTCTTCTTTAATGCCGCCCACGGCTGGCAGGGCTGAACGGCCGTCGATGCCGGTAAAGTTGTAAAACGCGCTATCGCTGACCGGCAGCGGTTCGTCGTCAGGTGTGCGCAGATCCTCGATGTTGGGCGGCGGGGTATTGCCGCGATAAAATCCGAAATAGATGGTCCAGGTTTCTTCGCGGCCGGTTGACTCGATCAGAATATTGGGATTGATGGCGGTGGTATTTGGCGGTAATTGCATGTTGAGCAAAATCGGACCGGAGCCGAACCGGGTTTTATAAAAATAAAAGTAACCGTTTGACTCAGATACCCAATAGATTTCAAAACTGATGCCCTCGGCCACCACCGGGATGCCGGCCGCTGGAATGGCGATCCACTCGTCGTCTTCACCGCCGGGAATAAATTCGTAAACATACCCTTCGATTTTGGTTTTCTGAATAGGCACTAGCCGGCCTTCGCCCTTAGCGAGCCGGTCACAAGCACCTTCCAGGTCCTTTAAATCTTCGGTCGCATTGCCAGTGCTTCGACTGATGATTTCGTCTCTGGCTTGGTCGATATCAACCACTTGATCAAAGTCGCCGTCGTGTTCTTCATTGTCGTTGTCATTGTTGTTGCCGCGCTGAAGACATTCAAAGTCCCTCAGATCGAATCCCCCGACCACATCATCCGGGTCGCCGGCTCGGGCGGGCGCAGCCAATGCCAGAGCTGAGACGAACGCCAGCATCAGCCCGACAATAAGGTGAATGGGTTGTAATCCGCCATAGTTTATCATAAGTCACCTACTCCCCCGCTATAACTTACCATAATGTTTACCATTGTATCATGGTTGGAGCAGATAATCAATAGTTGTTTATTCAGACACGGCGATAACTTCACCCGCCGTTACCCGTAACAATTCGGCCGGCGTCAAACGCAGCATCGCATCGATATCACCACCGCCGCCGTAGATAACCGTCAATTCGGTAATAGCGGGATCGATGAGGGTGCGCATGGTTTGGCGATGCCCAAACGGCGGCATACTCCCGACGATATAACCGGTTATCGCCAACGCTTGTTCTGCACTAGCGAACTTCACTTTCTTGCGGCCCACGTCTAACCGCGCCGCCACTTTGCGCCGGTCGATCAGGGCTGTGCCATTGTTGATAACCAGGATCGGTTCGTCATTGACTAAAAACACGAGCGATTTGATAATCTGCTCCGGTTCGACTTCCAGCGCGCGCGCTGCGTCGGGCACGGTTGGGGTGTGCTCGGCCATAATGAGGATCTCGGCCTCGATGTCATGCGCGTCGATAAACCGTTGCAGATCGGCGCTGGTCAAGTGGTCGGTCATAAATTAATCTCCATCGGGTTGTTTATTGGCGTTTGCCTGATTAGCCTAATCCGGCTCGGAAAAATTTTCGGATAGCAATAGTTCTACTAATTTCTGGTTCAACGCTTGATAGCCGGCTGCATTGAGATGAAGTAGATCGCGGCTGTACTCAGGTTTAACTGTCCCCGCTTCGTTGGCCAGCACTGCCGCCGTATCAAAAATGACCACCTCATCCGCTTCGAGCGTGTATAAGAAAGCATTAATAGCCTCAATAGATTGGGCCACGTCCGGCGACCAGAACAAGCGGCGTTCAAGGGGGACTTGGCCTAACGGAAAGATAGTGGTCAAAATAACCGTTGTCTTGTCCTGCCCGGCCCGTTCGACGATTTGGGCGATGTTAGTTTGGGTTTGCTCGACAATCGTAGCCTGCCGGTTAGGGAATAGCGGAATTGTCTTTAGATCGTTGATACCGACTTGTACAATCAAAATATCGGCGGCCAGGGGTTTGATGTGAGCCTCATACCGTCTGAGTACCTGCTCGGTGGTTTGGGAGCCAATGCCCCGGTTGATAAAGATAAAATTTGGCAGCCCTTCCGGTGGGGGCCAACTGAAGGCCCGCGAGTCGCCAAAAAACACGACACTTTTTTTGCTTTTAGCCGTGATCGGTTTATTTATTGTTTCTGGATAGACTCGCAATCCCAACGGGTCGAGCCGAACACCATTGAGCTGAAGATAGTATTGCTGCGCCCGGCTGAAAAGAATAGCATTCGCCAGTAGGGAGCCAACTAGCAGTAGGCTTAATATGACGATGCTTACCATGATCCAAGATGATGGTTTCATAGCAAATAGATGCTATCTCCAAAAATAAAAAAACAACCCTCACCCCTACAATGTGGAACGGAGTTGTTTTTCGTTGCACTTTGCAAAAGTCTTTTGTAGCTTTGTTAGTCACCACGTCGTCCGGCTAACCAGCGCTCCAACGAACGTTGACTCTCGCTGCTTCGTCGCCCGGCCAACAATCCTTCTATCCCAATATGCTCATCGAGATCAGGCCATTCAATAGCATATCCATCACCTAACAATTGATAGTTCTACCTCTCTTGTATCGTCCCATGCAGCAAACGAGGATACCATTCCAGTGGAATAGCTATACTTCGACCGTCCTCTAATTCTATAAGCAACTTTTTATCCGTGATGGTCACGTCAGTAGCAATGGGATCTACTTCAAGCGTTAAAGTGGTCATTCCAGGCCTTTAGTGCATCATCCAGGCTTAAACTTCGGATAAAGACGTTTGAGTTTAGAGCGGGCATCATCGATCTCAAACTGCCAATCAACGATGCGCTGTTTGTTATTGGTTTGAGTTGCCCAAGCCTCAAGCTCACGTTGGAGATCTGAAAGATGAGCGATGCGCCGACCTTTCAAACATTGTCGCGTCATAGCGCTCAATTCACATTCAGCGATATTTAGCCAACTGCCGTATTTAGATGACTTGTTCACACTCAACTCGTTCTTCATCCGACAACCGGACGATATACTTTTCTTCATCGACCGGAAACCTCCTTGATTTTTAGGAAGTTTCCCACAGATGAGCCGATCTTACAATCCTGACTTTTAGCTTGATCGTTGCACTAGTTCTATGACTTTTATCATTGTTCCAGAAATTGTGGGTACTTTATTGTCGTCCAGAACAATATGTTCGTATCGTGTTTCAACCATCATATCGTAACCTCACCCTTACAATCCGTTTGTTTACATACATGATTTTACCACGAATAGCCCCATCTAAAGAAATCTAAGTGACAAAGAGTTGCCGTCTATTAGGGACGTATCTCAATTAGTGTTATAATAATCGAACTTTCCTACCGATACGCTACAGATAATAAAAATGTACCGGAGCGACAAAGCGCTACTTTGATCGGGTTTGACAAAGCAAGCTTTGTCGCTCCGCACTTTATTTACAAGGAGACCATATTTTGTCGCAGTCAATTATCCCAACCAACTTGATGAAGCAAGCTTTACGCAACGGACAGCCGGTCATCGGTACGATGGTGGCTGAATTTCGGCAGCCGGCGGTGATGCAGCTGCTCAAAAACGCCGGGTTTCAAGCCGTCATCATCGATAATGAGCACGGGCCGTTTAGTATCGAAACCATCGCCGATTTGAGCCGCACCGCCCGGTACATCGGCTTGACGCCGATTGTGCGCGTGCCCGACCTGGCTTATCCGTATCTGGCTCAGTCGCTGGATGCCGGGGCACAGGGAATTATGCTGCCTCGAGTATACACGCCCGATCAGGTTCAGCAGGCGGTCGAGATCATGAAATATCCGCCGCTGGGCCGGCGTGGCTGCGCTTTGAGCCGGGGTCAAATGGATTTTAAATCCGGCTCGCTGGCCGACACGATGGCGACCGCCAACGACGAGTCGC
>JAGRCC010000559.1 GCA_020433785.1 Anaerolineae bacterium | reverse complement strand
TTCCCGGCCAGACCATCGGTATGGTAGGCGGTGGGCAGTTGGGCCGGATGTCAACCTTTAAGGCCAAACAGATGGGCTACACCGTCGTCACCCTCGATCCCGCCCCGCACAGCCCTTGCGGTCAGGTGGCCGACGCCCAACTGATCGCCGGCTACACCGACCACCTATCGCTGATCGAACTGAGCCAGCGCTGCGATGTCGTCACCTACGAATTTGAAAACGTACCAAGCGAGTCGGTCGAGTTGATCGTCTCCCACGGCAAGCCTGTTTTTCCGGCGGCTTCAGTTTTGAATGTAACCCAAAATCGAGTACGGGAGAAGACGTTTGTCCGGCAACTTGGGCTTAACGTGGCCGATTTTTTGGGGGTGCAGGATCAGGATGATTTAGAGCAGGCCATCGGCCAAATAGGCTTTCCGGCGATCTTGAAAACAGCCGGTGGGGGCTACGACGGCAAAGGCCAATTTGTCATCGGCAGCGCCGATGAGGCGGTTCGCGCCTTTGAGGCGAGCGGTGGGGTCGAGTTGATTTGGGAGCGGCAGGTACCGTTCGATCTGGAACTGAGCGTCATTTGTGCGCGAAACCAGCAGGACGAGGTGGTCGCCTACCCCCCTACCGAAAATATTCATGTTAACAATATTCTCGATATCTCAATTGCTCCGGCGCGGGTGTCGCCGGAAGTGCAAGCGGAAGCGCAGCACGTAGCGTGTGAAGTTGCTGCTGGATTGGGGCTGGTCGGCGTTTGCGGGATCGAGATGTTTTTGCTGCCCGACGAGACGCTGTTAATCAACGAAATCGCCCCGCGACCGCACAACTCCGGCCATCATACCATTGAATCTTGTATTTGCTCCCAATTTGAGCAACATATCCGGGCCGTGTGCGGCCTGCCGCTCGGCTCAACCGAGCTAATTTCCCCGGCGGTCATGGTCAATATTTTGGGATCGGGGACGGGCAGCCGGTTGGCAGGTGTACCGGAACTGCTGCGTACCCCCAACGTTCATTTCCATTTGTACGGCAAGCGTGAAGCCAAGGCCGATCGCAAAATGGGCCATATAACGGCGCTGTCCGTCGACGTCGAGACGGCGCTTGAAATCGCGTTGGCCGCGCGGCAGCAACTGCGTTGGGAGTAAATTTCTTCAGCTTGTAAGCCCTTCAGGGCTGAGTCATCGCTAATATATTGGAGCGACAAAGCTTGCTTTGTCGTTCACGATCAGGTCAAAGTAATGATGACCCAGAATTTAATCGGCGTACAACCTGGCCGTCCCCCGCAGCACGGGCCGAAAGGACCCGTGCTGAGAGAACGAAGCCCTGTCGGGCTAGGATTTCGCCATCTGAGGGCGCTTTAGCGTCCTTCGCTCTTTCAACGCGATGGCTTTAGCCTCGCGTTTGTTGGCCCGGCGTCCCATGTTTATTTTCTTAACTTTCATCAACAGGTTTTCTTTAGCAGCGACCGAATTGATTCGGTGGCGATAGGCTAACTCTTATGGGCGTTAATAAAAGACGCAAAATCTTATGAAAAATTCACCCGCATCAAACGAGGATACATCGGAACAGGTCAGTCTATTTGGCGCCATCGCTATTGGGGTTGGCGGTATGGTTGGCGGCGGTATTTTTGCGGTACTAGGGCTGGCCGTCGAATTGGCGGGTGGAGCGGTGCCTATTTCGTTCTTGATCGCCGGTTTGATTGCCCTGGTAACGGCCTATTCATACGCCAAGCTGTCGGTTGTGTATCCCAGTAAAGGAGGTACGGTTATCTTTGTCGATCAGGCTTTTGGCATCAACTTCCTGACCGGCAGCACTAATAACTTACTGTGGGTCAGCTATATCGTCACGCTCGCCTTATATGCGGTAGCTTTTGGCAACTACGCCGCCACCTTTCTCCCGGACAGCCTGCAAAGCCCGTGGCTGAATCATATCCTTATTAGTGTCGGCATTATTTTACCCATGCTCCTCAATCTTCTAAGCGCGTCCCTTATCAGCAAGACGGAAACTTATGTCGTCATTATCAAAATCGCTATTTTGCTGTTAGTCATCGTGGCCGGATTTAGCGCTATAAATCCGGCTCGGCTCACGCCCAACACCTGGAAGCCTTTGCCCCAATTATTTGGAGCAGGTATGATTATCTTTGTGGCCTATGAAGGCTTCGAACTCATTGCCAACACCGCCCAATCGGTCAAAAATTATCGCGTGACGCTACCCCGGGCTTATTATGGAGCGGTTATATTTGTAATTATCCTCTACGTCCTGATTGCGATTGTCACGGCCGGTTCGTTAACCAGCGAACAAGTCAAGGCGTCCAGCGATTTTGCCCTGGCGGCGGCGGCCCAACCTGCGCTGGGCCAATTCGGCTTTACGCTGGTGGCGGTTTCGGCGGTTCTGGCAACCTTTTCCGCCATCAACGCCACGCTTTACGGCTCGGCCCGTTTAAGCTATGTCATCGCCACCGAAGGTGAACTGCCCGCGTTTCTAGAGGACCGTGTGTGGAACCAGCCGGTCGTCGGCCTGCTCATTACCACCGCTCTGGCCTTGCTGCTGGCTAACATCGGCAACATCACCCAGATTTCAACGATGGCCAGCGCCGGATTTTTGATTATTTTTGGGATTGTCAACGCGGCCAATTTTATTTTAGCCGAGGCGGTTGGCAGTCATAAACTTTTGGCGGGCTTTGGGGTGCTAGCTTGTGCTGCGGCCCTCATCACCTTATGCTGGAGCAGTTACCAAAGTAATCCCATCCAACTGGTGGTTTTGGCGGCCATGGTTGGCGTCGCGATGATGATGGAACTGCTTTATATTGTGTTTTGGAAAAGTCCGGGGAAATTATTCCGGCTGCTGCACCCGTATAATCGGTAACACGACGAATAAGTGCGAAAGAAAGGCGGAGGGTTAAGGACATTATCGGGAGATCGCAATATTTGCCCTCATCCAAATGGATGACCCGATCTCCTACATCTGTCTGAGGCTGTTGTGATGAGTAAAAATCATCTATCTGCCCGATACGCATTTAACCTTATAAATGTTAAACTAAGCAGGGGAAATTGCGAAAAGTTAAGGCCTTAATAGCGCGGCTAAGTCAATCCTCGTTTTTGATAAACGCTTTAGGCTATATGAGGGACACTACCTTTGCACTTTAAAGTATTATGACCAGAAACCCGGTTTTTTAGCGTTAAAAAGAGG
>JAGRCC010000558.1 GCA_020433785.1 Anaerolineae bacterium | reverse complement strand
CTTTTTGCTGATTACCGCCCGACAGATTTTTGATCAACTGGCGCATACTGGGGGTTTTGATATCCAACCGGCCCTTTTCCGCCTCGCAAACTTTGCGAATCTGCCCCCCGTCAAGAAAAAGCCCTTTTTCATAACTGGGTAGACTGGCAATCGTCATATTATCGCGCACCGACAGGACCCCCATAATGCCTGTTCGCTTGCGGTCTTCGGTCAGCAGCGCCAACCCGTTCTTAATGGCATCCGACGGCGAGTTGATGTGGACTGGCTTGCCGTGGATAGAAATCTCACCGCTGTCCGCTTTACGAATACCAAAAATCGTTTCCATGACCTCGGTTCGACCAGCGCCCATCAGGCCGGCCAGGCCAAAAATCTCCCCGCGCCGCACATCAAAGCTGACATCTTTGATCAGCCCTTTGACGGTCAGGTTCCGCACCGATAAAACCACCTCTTTAATGGGGGCTTCCTCCTTGGGGAACATGTCGGTCAGTTCACGGCCGACCATCATCGAAATCAACTCGTCTCGATTTGTATCCTCGGCGCGGACCGTGGCCACATACGTGCCATCCCTTAGCACGGTAATATCATCGGCAATTTGGAAAACCTCATCCATCTTGTGGGTAATGTAAATCATGGCGACGCCCTTTTCTTGGAGCGCGCGAATCATCCTGAAAAGATGGGCGACTTCCCGTTCGGTGATAGCCGAGGTCGGTTCATCCATGATAATCAAGCTAGAGTCATAGGAAATGGCCTTGGCAATTTCAACCATCTGCGTGTTGGCCACACTCAGGTTTTTCATGAGCATCGTCGGTTTAATATTGATCTCAAGCCGGCTGAGCAGTTCTTTGGTATCTGCGTAGAGTTTACGCTTGTCAATCATCCCAAATCGGCCCAACGGCTCCCGGCCCAGAAAGATATTTTCGGCCACGGTCATGTGGGGTACCGGCGACAGCTCTTGGTGAATCATCGAGATACCCAGTTCAAGCGCCTTCTGGGTATTCTCTATCGTAACCGGCTGACCCTGAAACGTGATCTGCCCGGTATCGGCCGAATAGATACCGTTGAGGATCTTCATCAGGGTGGATTTCCCGGCGCCATTTTCTCCCATCAGCGCATTGATTGTGGCTTTGCGGACGGTCAATTGGACGTTATCCAAGGCTTTGACCCCCGGAAATGTTTTTGAGATGTTTTCCATCCGAAGAATAACATCATTGTTCATATTTTCGCTCCCTACACTTTGATGGGCTGGCGAGATGACCAGACGTATGCCCTCATCCCGCCAGCCAGCTTGGTTCACCGCTATTCAGTCATTACGGACTTATTTCATATACTCTTTGTAGTTTTCGGGGGTAACAGGTTCGTAGGGGATCCAGGTGATCTGTTCAACCTCTCCGCCGCGAGCCAGAGCGATAGCCGCTTTGACCCCGCCTTCACCTTGTCCGGCGGCGTTCTGGAAGACGGTCATATTCAGGCGGCCATTGTTCATCGAGTCCAGGGCGTCGGGGGAGGCATCCACGCCGGCCACCAGGATTTGACCCAGTTTGCCGGCGGCGTCGATGGCACTCAAGGCACCGATGGCCATCTCATCGTTGTTGGAGGCCACGGCGTCAATTTGGTCACCGGTCGATAGCCAGTTTTCCATCAAGGCCAAGCCCTGGTCGCGGCTCCAGTTGCCGGTGTCCTCTTTGATGATCGTGATGTCCGGGTACTGCTCAAACACCTGCTTGACCCCGGCCGTCCGTTGTTGGGCGGCTTCCTGGGCCAAGTCTCCCTGCATAATCACCACATTGCCTTTGCCGCCGAGCGCTTCGGCCAGCCATTCGGCCTGGAAGATACCGGCATCGATGGAGTCAGAGCCGACATAGGCTACGCCTTCCGGCAAATCGGCCGGTTTGCGGTTGACGTAAACCAACGGAATGCCCGCTTCGGTTGCGGCTTTGGTCATCGGCTCAACCGCATCGGTGTTGGCCGGGATGACGATGATAGCGTCCATGCCCTGCGTGACGAAGTTCTCCACCTGGCCTAACTGCACCGCCACATCCTCTTTGGAGTCAACCGCGACCAGCTCCACCCCGGGTTGGCTTGCCGCATATTCCGTCATGGCATCGCGTAGCGTCGTCAGCCACAGATCGTCGAACTTCATTGTCACCCCGATGGTGATGGGTTCGTCACTGCTGGGTTCGGCCGGCGCTGCTTCCTCGGCCGGCGCGGCTTCTTCGGAGGAACCACCCTTCATATACTCTTTGTAGTTTTCAGGGGTAACCGGTTCGTAGGGGATCCAGGTAATCTGTTCGATCTGTTCGCCTTTGGCCAGAGCGATGGCCGCTTTGATGCCGCCTTCACCTTGTCCGGCGGCGTTCTGGAAGACGGTCATATTCAGGCGGCCATTGTTCATCGAGTCCAGGGCATCGGGGGAGGCATCGACGCCAGCTACCAGGATTTGACCCAGTTTGCCGGCGGCGTCGATGGCGCTCAAGGCGCCAATAGCCATCTCATCGTTGTTGGAGGCCACGGCGTCAATTTGGTCACCGGTCGATAGCCAGTTTTCCATCAAGGCCAAGCCCTGGTCACGGCTCCAGTTGCCGGTGTCCTCTTTGATGATCTTGATGTCCGGGTACTGCTCAAACACCTGCTTGACCCCGGCCGTCCGTTGTTGGGCCGCTTCCTGAGCCAAGTCTCCCTGCATAATCACCACATTGCCTTTGCCGCCGAGCGCTTCGGCCAGCCATTCGGCCTGGAAGATACCGGCATCAATGGAGTCAGAGCCGACATAGGCTACGCCTTCCGGCAAATCGGCCGGTTTGCGGTTGACGTAAACCAACGGAATACCCGCTTCGGTTGCGGCTTTGGTCATCGGCTCAACCGCGTCGGTGTTGGCCGGGATGACGATGATAGCGTCCATGCCCTGCGTGACGAAGTTCTCGACCTGGCCTAACTGCACCGCCACATCCTCTTTGGAGTCAACCGCGACCAGCTCCACCCCGGGTTGGCTTGCCGCATATTCCGTCATGGCATCGCGCAGCGTCGTCAGCCACAGATCGTCGAACTTCATTGTCACCCCGATGGTGATGGAATCGTCACTGCTGGGTTCGGCCGGCGCTGCTTCCTCGGCCGGCGCTGCCTCTTCTTTGGCAGGTGCTTGCGTTGGCGCGGGGGCTGCCCCACCACAAGCGTTAAGGGCAATGGCAAACACCATCATAATCAATACCAATACTGGCCAGATTTTTTTGGATCCAAACACAATCTTCCTCCTTGGAAAATATGCAAACATTATTGTTTTAAAGACAGTTTTTTTGTGCTAAAATGGGGCGTGATTTTGTACCAAAAATCACATAGTGGGGATGGATATTGCGAGCCTATTCGAAGAGTCTCGTCGTTTTAGGCCGTGAAACGTGCCGATCGCCAAAAAGGAGCGTTTCACCTACCTGCTACGACCACCATCTAAATACAGATTTTTCGAGTAGGCTCCGAGTATCTATCCTCACCCGTATCTCTATTTTTTACTTCTTCCTTATTAATAACTTCTTCTGCTCCTTCTTTCTCCTTTCTTCAAAAGTAAGATAGCCATGTCGATCCACTTATTCCACCTCAAAGTAGGGGGACAGAACCTTTACGGCCAACTCCCGGGCTTTGACGGCCAGTTCTTTAGGGTCCCATTCCCAATATTCGGGGCGGAACAGTTCGATTGAGCAGGCGCCATTGTAGCCGATGCCTTTAAGCCGGGCACAGATATCATCGAGCGGAATCACGCCCAACCCCGGCAAAAGGCGGACCGCGTCGGTGTAGGCCTCTTTGGCCATTTCCTCGGTATCGTCCAGGTGAAAGGCATAGATGTATTTTGGATCGAGCTGATCAATCTCGCTGGGCAGACCGCCGCCGACGTACAAGTGCGCCGCATCAACCACCATGCCGATATTATCTCGACCGGTTTTCTGGATAATTTCCCAAGCGCCACGTGGGGTTCGCACCGAGAAACCGCCAAAGCCGATGAATTCAAAGGCCAGCTTGATCCCATACTCACGACTAATATCACTAAGGTCTTGCAGCGCCGCTACGTGTTCGGCGACGACGGTATCCCAGGGCGTATCCCACGCCGGGGTAGGGCTAGGGATGACCGCGACCGAGGGGCAGCCAATCACCTGGGCAATCTGGCTCAATTGGCGACAGCGTGCTTTGATTTGATCAAATTCATTGCCTCGAAAAGCGATAAATTCAATTGAGTTGAAGGTCATAGGGGCAACGTTGTTGTCGTCCAACAGCGCCTTTAATTGCTCGACCGAATGATCCTCTAAATAACGATCGACCTTGGCCGCCCATAGTTCGAGCGCCTTGTATCCGGCGTGAGCTGTGGCTGCCACATCTGTCTGTAAATCAGACGTCATCGTTGTGGCGCCGTGAAATGCTAACCTCACTGTTAATCTCCTTTCTTTCTTAAATAGCAAATTTGATTAAGACTTATCGGGTGGTGGTGCAGTCGAGGCCCGAACAATTAATTCAACCGGCAGCATAATGGTTTGCGCCGGGAGGTCCCTTTGTTTTTGAGCTAGTTTCATAATAATTTGGCCTGCCCGGTGGCCCATCTCAGCAACCGGGGATTTAACAGTTGTTAGTCGTGGATTGAGATAAGCGGCGTTACTGGTGTCATCATAACCGACTATCGAGATATCGCCCGGTACGGTTAAACCGGCATCGTGGATAGCCCGTATCGCGCCCATAGCCAACATATCATTATGGGCAAATACGGCGGTGGGCGGGTTGGGCAAAGCCAGCAACTGGCGCATCGAGGTATAACCGGCCGCCTGTCCAGCTTTACTCTCGATAACCAAGGTGGGATCACAGGGGATGCCCGCTTCGACCAAGTTGTCACAGTAACCCACAAAACGGAGGTTACTAAGGGCGCTGGATGGTTGGCGCTTGATCATCCCGATGCGGTGATGGCCCAATGAGAGCAGGTGCTGCATGGCCAAGCGTGCGCCTTGCAATTCATCCATGGTAATACAATGGATATTCGGCAAATTGTGTTCCAAAATAACCACCGGAATATCGGCTTGCTGGAGCGGCTCAAGAATCGCTTGCGGCGACTCGCTGGGTAGAACCACAACACCGTCGATCTGCTTGGCTCGTAAGAGTTTAGCAAACTCGACTTCCTTCCTCAGATCGCGCCCGGTTCCCCCTAAGATTACCAAATATCCGGCTGAGACACACGCTCTTTCCAAACTTTCAGCAATTTCGGCAAAGACCGGGTTGAGCAAACTGGGGATAATCAAACCAATGGTGGCGGTCTGCTGCCGGCTCAGGCTGCGAGCCAACTCGTTGGGATAGTAGCCCAATTCATCGATGGCTTGTTGGACTTTGGCCTGGGTTTCCGGCGACACCGGCCGCGGGCCATTATTGACCACGTATGACACGACCGCCACCGATACTCCGGCTCGCGCGGCCACTTCTTTGCGGGTCACCCGTTTTTTGTCGGTCATTGGTTGGCTCCACGGCAAGTCCAAAGAGCGCCATACTTTAAATAGGATTGTCTGGTCTCTATTTTATCAATTTTGGGTCGGTTTAATGGGAAAAGGTCAAGATGGGGGTCATTTGTCAATCGGACTAAGGTGGTTTCAAATTGAGGCGTATAGGTAGTGACAAGCGATAAGTTTGACAACCGCGAACGACTGTGCGCGATCGCTGAATCCGCCCCTAACCTCAGTTGGAAGTTGTGGACAGCAAACTTTTCACTGTGGATCCGGTCAGGCAAGCCAAGCTCAACATTGACATTCGCTGTCATCAATGACAATTCTCCTCTAGATATTGATCTACGTCAGTTATCTACCCGTGTTGTCTACCCGCGTAGAATAATATCACGAATCGATTCAGTTGTCAATATTAAAAACCTTAAATTTCTTGAAGGTAACAACATTGTCTCGCTGCAAAAAGTCATCTTTGACCTTTCTAAAATTTCGTCTTGCCTAATTCATTGCGATTAAATTAACGAGGTGCGCAATGACGGTAACTAGTTGCGCAAAATGTAGAAAAAGTCACGAGATTTTCAAGTTAAAAAGCGCAACCGATTGCGCTTTCGCCCAATAGTAGGCTTTAAAGCGCCAGATTTCGGCGCGGCAATAAACCGGCGGTACTCTGTCGAACAACTAACTCGCCGGGAATAGGCCGGTTTTCCGGTAGATGACCCTCCAGTAACTCGAGCATCAATTGCATGGCCTGCTGGCCCATCTTAAACCGGGGTTGGCGAATTGTGGTTAACGGTGGGGTGGTGTAAGCCGCCATTTCGATATCATCAAAACCGATAATACTGAGATGATCCGGTACAACCAAACTATGTTGGAAACAGGCAGCCAGCAAGCCAATAGCCGTAACGTCATTATAACAAAATACAGCCGTAGCTCCGGCGGCCCATAAAGATTCTAAACTGGCTTTGCCGCGCTCGGTGTGATCGTCAATATCACTGGCGTTGTAAATCAGGTCAGGGTCTGAGCTAAGGCCGGCAGCTTTAAGAGCCGCCTGATACCCTTGCAAACGACATTTGTTTGATTTAGGCCGATTAGTAACGCTCACATAACCAATACGGCGATGGCCCAAACCAATCAGATGTTCAACCGCCAGCTGCGCCCCTAGTTTATCATCCACGGTTACGAAATGGATGCGGTCACTGACATCTTGCTCATCAATAATAACCACCGGCACACGAATGTCATCCAAATGCCGCCAATACCGGTTGATTAAATGGGAGGCGATAATAATAATCCCTTCCACTCGACGCCGGTGTAACGTTTCAATGGCCGCTAACTCTCGCTCGCGGTCGTTTTGAGAGGTGCTGATAAAAACGTTGAACCCGGCGCTAACGGCGACCTGCTCAACTCCCTCAACAACCCGTCCCATGAACGGATCGGCCGTGGTGGCCATCACCATGCCGATGGTCCAGGTACGGCTGGCGGTCAGGCTCCGAGCGACATCGCTAGGAATGTAACCCATCTCTCTGGCCAATTCTTGGATATACTGTTTGGTTTTGGCCCCAATTCGGGGGTGATCTCGAAGCGCTCTTGAGACGGTGGAGGGCGATACATTGGCTCTTTTAGCAATGTCATAAATTGTTACGGGCACGGGATCGATCCTGTGGAATAAGCCGGTGGAATGGAACGCAACCGGTTGCGCATTTTATATTATAATTTAGGACTTGTCAAATGGTGACGTTATCGGGCGTTATCGGGGTCGCTTTTAGCAACCCCGCCTCGCTTTGGTGTTTGCTAATTCGCCCTTTATAATTCCTGAAATGACTTATGACTTACGCAGTTGGGCGTAAAACCTTCCTGAAAGCTGGATTTACCAGCATTCAAGGAACCCAGTGCTGTTTGTTAGCCTCCCATAAAGCTTCAAGGAAGGTCAAGTGCGTAAGTCATAACCCGGACAAGCCGGAAACAAACAGGATTTAAGGCAAAAGACGCTATAGGCGCTAAAGACGCAAAAGGAAATATAAAAAGCGTTTGCGGCTCTTGAGTTATTTGCAG
>JAGRCC010000557.1 GCA_020433785.1 Anaerolineae bacterium | reverse complement strand
GACCCGCTGTAGCCGGGTTGAAGTTGGTAATCATCTTCAATCTTCAAATCCCAGGCCCGGACTCGATCCGTTTGACCGCGTATGGCTAAGGCAACCGTCTGCCCTAAAACTCCTTGGAGCGGGCGCACCAGAAAATGGCTACCGAACTTTTGAAAGCCAGCGGTTACAAAGCGGCTGTCTTTATCGCCCGTCGGCTGCAAAGGCAAGGGATGTTTATCAGCCCGACTTGGAACCCGGAGTACCGCCAAATCCAGTTCCGCGGCTGAGCCATAAGCCACGACCACCGCCGAAACGCCTTCTACATCGATGGCGCTCTCTCCACCCACATCATCGACCACGTGGGCGCAGGTGAGTAGATAAGCCATCTCATCATCTTGATAAATGACAAAGCCGGTGCCAAAGCGACTATTGCCGGGATCGGCCCCGGTGATTAAGACCACCGAGTTTTGTAAATCAACGGCCACTTAATTACTCCTTGGGTTTAAGTGACAACTTTACCTTCAGGTTTGCCCCCGCTGAAGATTTGGTCACGTAGAGGTTGCCTTCCCCTTCAAAACTCAAACCTAGTTCAATCTCCGCCCGTTCGATATCCATATCCTGGCTCAATTCTTGCCAGGCGGCGGTAATCGGACGAATCGTTCTGACGAGCAAAGGCTGGATTTTGTCGAAGGTCGCGCCCACTTTGTCAGCAAATCCACCGGAGATAGGTTGAACCTCGTTGCCCGGAACCTCGACTTCCACCAAGGTACCATCTTCAAGTTCGATTAATTTGGTTGCCATTGCGGACTCCTTTTAATGGGGTACAAAACATAATCGTATCTAATATTAAGGTTATCGAATAATTTGGCGAATGTCAACTATTGCGTCTATTGTAATGATTTCCCGAAATTGACATTAACATAACCATTTGTAAAAATGTAGGGGATGACTACAATTATGGTTGTTGGGTTGTTGGCTGATTGGTTAGGCGATTGGTTGCCTGGTTTCGAGGGAGAACCATTATGCTAAGCAGGCGGAGGAGCTTTCCATTTTATAGTAAGAGAATCGGAGTTGTATCAAAGGTAAGTACGCTTGTTTTGCTGCTATATATGGTTTTTTTTCCTCACCGGGTTTATAGCCAGGACCTACCTGTCTCAGTTAGTGTCAACGGTACCAAATTTTCAACTGATGAAGTCGTTATTTTAACTGTCACCGCGATTAATGACTCCCCCCGGCAGCCGCGCCCCATATTGCCCCCACTCGATGGTTTGTCGGTCATCGATCTGAATATTGCCACAAATGTAAGCTTGGTGCGTGGTGAAATTCAGACCGAGGTTGTCTATACTTATCAATTACAACCCCGCCGAACCGGCACCCTGACTATTCCGCCTATTCCCGTTAAGTTTAATGATGAAGATGTGGTTGAAACTGCCTCTATTTCATTTGAGGTGACGCAAGGAGCGCCGCCCGCTCCCTCACCTAACCATGCGGTTCTGCCCAGTATAATCGCGCCGCCCGCTGATTTGATTGACCAGGATTTTTACGTCGAGGCTGTGGTCGATCAGCAATCGCCGTATTTAGGGCAGCAGTTAATCTACACTTTTCGGCTTTACCAGGCGATCCGGCTTTACCGGCAGCCGCAGATTGAAATGCCGATTTTCAGTCGCTTTGAAACTTTGGGGATGCCGGTGCAGGAATATAACCTCGATGTCGGCGACCGGACTTATTTGATCAGCGAAATCCGGACGGCACTCTTCCCCAAATCGACCGGCATTATTAACATCGGCGCAGCCCAATTAATCTTTCCCGGCAGTTTCTTTGAAGAGGCCGTCGAACTTTATACCCAACCGCTTCAACTCAATGTCAAACCCCTACCTGACAATGCTCCGCCGGAGTTCACCGGAGCGGTCGGCCAATTTAATATGGAAGCCTGGTTTAGTCCGCAAGTAGCTGTCATTAATCAACCCTCAACCTTTTCGGTGGCGATTTCGGGCGTTGGTAATGTTAACACTCTCCCGGACCCAATCTGGCCTTCCCTGCACCAATGGCGCACATATGACTCATTGAAAAGCCAGAGTATGGATATGAAAAATGGGCAGTTACAGGGAACCCGGGTTTACGAACGGCTCATTGTGTCGGACAAAATCGGCGATTTGACGATTCCGCCGGCCAAATTAGTCTATTTCGATCCGGCGGCCGAAGAGTATCGCACGGTGAGCACCAAATCGCTTAAGGTGCGGGTTATCGCACCGCCCACGCCCGATGCGGCATCGGCGACGGCGACGGCGGTAGCTGCTGTTCCCATTGCGGCAGTCACACCGAATAACCAAGCCAGCAACATCGATCCGATTATTAATCCGGCCGATCAATCCCTAAATTCGGACTTTTCCGATTCACTCGATTCAAACTGGCGCGTTGTGCTGCCAATGGGGGTCGTTTTGCTGGGGACTATTTGTGCCGGAATACCGGCGGCGGTTGTCGTGGGAGCCGGCGGGCTATGGCTGTGGCAGAAGCGACAAGAGCAAAACAGGAATGAAATCGAGGCCATCAAGCAGCCCAAAGAAACGATGCACCCTGCTATCGCTCAGGCTATGACCGGCAGCGATGACAACTATCAGGTCATTAGCCGGGCCTTAACTGGCTATCTAGGACAGATGCTGGGCGCGTCTACGAAAGGGTTAACCCGCACCGAATTAGCCGACCGGCTGCAAACCCACGGTCTGTCGGTTTTACAGGTTCACAAGATAAACGACTACCTGGCCCAAAGTGAAATGGGCCGATACGGTCCCAAAACGGAAAATGCGGGTTGGGAACTGCTGGCCAAAGTAGATAAACTGTTACGAGAATTGGACCGACAGGCTGAGGCGAAGGCTAAGAAATAATCGCCATTGCGTAAAATAGCGATACCTTGCTCCCCCTTTCCTTCGATGTTATAATCCACGCAATTTGTTAATCTGAAATCAAGCAGCTTATGATAACGCAATTGCCATTAGTGTCGGTTGTCATCGTATCTTATAATGGGAAAAAGTATTTGATACGCTGTCTGCCGACCCTCTTCAGTCAAGAATATCCCCATTTCGAGGTTATCGTGATCGATAACGGCTCAACCGATGGTTTGGCCGACTGGCTTCGAGCCGAATATGCTCAAGTAGTGCTTATCCCCAACAGCGAAAATTTAGGCTACTGTATCGCTACTAACCAGGGCATTGCTGCCAGCCGAGGCGAATACATCATTGTGCTCGATGACGATACCGTTTTGGAACCCGGGTTCCTAAGTGCAATGGTGGCCGCGGCTCAATTAGCCAATGACATCGGTATGGTGGCCAGCCAAATTGTACTTGATCACGCGCCGGAGTTGATCGACTCGGCTGGCATCGAGGTAGATTGGGCCGGGTTGGCCTGGAATCGACATATCGGGCAGCCGGTGGCTGATGAACCGGCCGAGCCGGTCGAAGTTTTTGGTCCGGCCGGCGCAGGGGGCCTATATACCCGCCAAATGCTGAACCAAATCGGCTGGCTGGACGAGGATTACTTCATCTATTATGACGATTCAGATATCGCCTGGCGAGGACAGCGAGCCGGCTGGCGTTGTCTCTACGCGCCACAGGCTAAGGTGCGGCATGTTCACTCAGCGACCAGCGGTAAATGGTCGCCCTTCAAAACCTATCTATTGGGCCGTAATAAATTGTGGACCATCATTAAGAACTATCCGCTCGGCAGCTTTTTGTTATACTTGCCCATCATTTTAGCCTATGAAACCGCCGCTGTTTTTTACGGCATTCTTATTCTGAGGAGTACAGCCGCGCTGCGGGGTCGATTGGCTGCGCTGAAACGAATAAATCTGCCTTTAGCAAAGCGTCGTCAATTTAACCATTCGGTGCCCACTCGGCCGGTTAAACTGGCCCCGATCCGCACGCCCAAGCTGGCCTGGAAGCTGCATCGGACCATTCCGCACTAAGCCGAAACGATGACTACTGCCCCCTTACCGACCATAGCCGTGGTTATCCTTAACTGGAACGCGGTAGACGACACGACTAACTGCTTGCGTGGTCTAACTGCCTTTAGGCATATTCAATCGCAGATTTGGGTGGTCGATAACCACTCATCCGATGGCAGCCCCAGCCGAATTGCTACCGAGTATCCCCGAATCAATCTCATTTGTAATTCGACCAACTTAGGCTATGCCGCCGGCAATAACCGAGCCCTGGTCGAAATTTTGGAACAGGCCATCGATCTCGTTTTACTTCTCAACAACGACGCCGTTATCGACGAAGACAACTTATTGCGGCTTGTTGAAGCCCTGCAAATGTACCCGGAAATCGGGATTGTTGGGCCAGTGATGTTCGACGCCGACCAACCGGAGCGATTACTCAACGCCGGTGGACAGAATCCGGTGCTTCATTTGATCTCTCACGTCTCACACCAGACCAAACACGCTCCGCTAACACTGGTCGATTACATTCCCGGCACGGTAATGCTAGCTCGACGCCAGGTTTTCATGAAAACTGGTCTCTTAGACGAAGCGTATTTTTTCAGCGCCGAAATCCCCGACTTTTGCCACCGAGCCCGACGCAACGGGTTTTTAAACGCAGTCGTGACACAAGCCAAGGCTGAGCACGAAGTGGGCCGGTCATCAACCTTTCGAGAATCGCTCTATGTTTATTACATCATCCGCAATCGATTTCGCTTTATTCGTAAATTCTATCCGCGGCTCAAAAGCCTATTGTTCGGTTTCTGGACGATTTACAGCTTGGCCTTGGCGGCAAAATTACAGATCGATGGCAAATCACATTCGGCTAAAGCGGTTCTTATGGGGCTAGGCGACGGTTTGCGCGGCCGGTTTGGCAGCCAAAACGAGCGCGTGATGGCTGTTTGTATGGGGCATACGCCTACCCCGCTCGATGGGTTGTTATGAAACTCCTGTATCATATCACCAACCTGCCGCCTAAGATTCAAGGCACGGAAGCTAGCTTGCAAGAACTTAATATCTTGCGCCGGCATTTCGGCGGCGATCTCATTCACCTTAATCCGAACGATCAATCACCGATTTATTTGCCCCGGCTGCTGTTTGGCTTCCACCAACTTAAACGAATACGCACCGCCGAAGCCACCATCGACGCCCACCATCTCTACAATGCCGATCCGTTTCCATTTCCAATTGCACGCTGGCTGCGTAAGCCGGTTATTTACTCCGTTAGCAGCGGTGTTCGGCCAAAGCGGCCTAATATTCACTATTTCAATTCTCTGGCAGCCGTCACAGTATCTGATCAGCGCAGCTTCGATCAAATGACGGCCTGGGGCAGCCGAAATTGTTTTCTGGTGCGTCACGGCATCGACACGAAGGACTTTTCCGTCACCGTGTTGCCGTTCGAGGGGATTTTCAAGATCATGGTTGGCTCGGCTCCGTGGACGATGGGTCAGTTTGCGACGAAGGGTGTCGATGCGCTCCTAACAGCCCTACAAAAAGCACCCTGGCTACATCTTATTTTTTTATGGCGCGGGGTTTTATTTGAAGAGATTGTGGAACGGGTTTGGCGGATGGGATTAGAAAAGCAGGTTGAAATCATCAATCAGCGTGTTGATGTTAATACGGTGTTGGCGCGCGTCCACGCCAGCATCGCTTTGGTAACAGACCCAGCGATAATTAAAGCTTATCCGCACTCGTTGATCGAGTCCCTAGCTGCCGGCAAACCGATTTTGCTCAGTCGCTCGATTCCGATGGCCGATTACGTTGAACAGCATAGCTGCGGCCAACTAATCGACAACGCCACCCCTGAAGCCATTCTGGCGGCGATTGAGGCGCTAATTCAAGATTATCAGGGAATCCAACAGGCAGTGGTACAACGAGGAGCGGGCGATTTCTCCCATCAAGCGATGATTGACTCTTTTGAGACAGTATATGAATCGGTGCTGAACCATGGCTGATTCGCCGAAAGTTACTGTAATCATCCCCAACTGGAATACGCGACGCTGGCTGCTTGGCTGCCTCGACGCCCTTGATGCCCAGACCTTTCGAGACTTTCAGGTAGTTGTGGTCGATAACGGCTCGACCGACGACTCGGTGGCCTTCATTCGGGGCAACTATCCCGACGTTCGCGTCATCACCCTGCCGGAGAATCGCGGCTTTGCGGTGGCCGTCAATACCGGCATTCGGGCTACGCGGTCTGATTACATCGCCTTACTCAATGTCGATACCATACCCCGCCCCTACTGGCTGGCCAGTCTGGTCGAAATCGCTGATCAGAGTCCACCGGATATCGGGTTCCTGGCTTCGAAAATGCTTAACCTCGATCAGCCGGACCTGATCGATGACGCCGGCGATAGCTTTAGCTGGTACGGCTCATCTTGGAAGCGGGGTCAGGGCGAGCCGGCCGCCCACCACAACGAGCCGAATGAAGTCTTCTCCGCCTGCGCCGGAGCGGCGCTTTATCGACGCTGCTTTTTTGAAGAAGTGGGGTTGTTCGATGAAGATTTCAACAGTTATTTGGAGGATATCGATCTGGGGCTGCGCGGTCGGCTGTTAGGCTATCGTGGCTGGTATGTGCCGGGAGCCGAAGTGCTGCACCAAGGCCAGGGTGCGGGTATCCCTCGACCCCGCTATGTCACATTCTCAACCTGCAATCGGCTAACAATTCTAATCAAAAACATTCCGCTGGCTCTGCTGGTTAGGCATAGTTATACCCTACTCTTCGGCCAGTTTTACTTTTTCCTAGTTTATAAAAAACCTTTCCATTCGGCTAAAGGGTATGCTTTTTTCTTCCGCAATCTACCGCTCATCCTCCAAAAACGCCGGGCCATTTTAGGCGGGAAAAAAATTTCGAACCAGACTTTAGACCGTCTCTTAACGAATGACCTCAATGAACCATCACTAAGGACCATCTTTTTAACGAAGTTTCGCTAGTCGACCTCATCCGAGCGATCGATAATCTTAGCAAGTAAGCCACCGCCTTTTTGCTCAATTAAGCGAAATGTTTCATAATGTGCGGACGTATTTAGCGTGAGGAGAGGAGATATCCCACGCATATAATCTTCCTCGACGTAATTTAAGGATAGCCTGATTATGTATTAATTGGGGCATTATATGCCAAGGGTTTCAAAGCAATGAGTCATCCCAAGAAAATGGCTGTTGAATTCGTTAGACATGTGTTAAGGCACAATCCAGAGGCTAAAAGTTTTGTCGCCATTTATGACGCTATGGCCAGGGAGGCCAGCGCGCGATCCTTCCATAATCTGGGATATGATGAGTTGGCAGTGGCCGGTATATCGTTTTCTTTGTTGGACACAAGCAAGTTGGAGAGAGTTATTTCAGAGGCACAAAAACCCCCTGAGGTTTAAATAAACAGGCATATTACCTGATTTATCGTCGATTTTACCACTTTAAAAAATCATGATTTTATGATTTTATGATTTTATGATTTTATGATTTTATAAAATCATAAACTAAATCCCGAAAAGACTCGATATCTTCCAGGCGAGTTTCTTCCAGGGTCTTGCCGCCTTTTTTCTCCACCAAAGCCGCTAAAACCTCGATAGCCACACCAACCAATTCGCTGCGATTGACTGAGATTTGATCACTCACCAATAAGTGCAGTTTGCTCAATTTCCGGCTTTCAGCTTGAGTGAGATGGATGGTGGTTGGCTTACGTTGCACCTTTTTTCGAGGCCGGCCCAACGGTTTTGAGTTGCGCCGGCTCATCTGTTCCTGAACATCATAAAGTTTAGCGAAGGTCCCCCGCTCTTCAGAGTTAGCGTTACTTTTCGCCATTATTTCATCTCCTCAATGACCTGGTCAACCAGGTGGGCATCAACAATATTAACCCGATGGATAAGTGCCGCCGGCAGTATATTCAAACCCAGCACACAAATACTGCGCGGCATACCTTTGCTATGATGGTAAATGCGGGTCACGGCTTCATCAGTAAAAAGGCTGTCTTGACGACCGGCGACCATCACCCGAAAATTGATCATCGAGCGGGTATCGTCAAGATGAAGCGGCTCTAACGTTGAGCGTGTAGCTACTCGCGAAGCCAACGCACGTTTGACCCGAAGTTTGTTACGTAGTTCATTTTGGCCGATTAAGACAATCTGGATTAACTTTTGGGTATTCGTTTCAAAATTCAACAACTGACGAATAAGCTCAAATTGAGGCCCAATCAACCCTTGAGCTTCATCGATGATAAGGAGAGCGGTTCTGTTATCCTGATAAGCATCAATCAAGAACTCTTCAAAGGCCGCCAGTTGAAGTAATTTGCTGCGTTTGGGTTTAAGTCCAAATTCCGCGCAGATATTTTTGAGAAATTGGAAATCGGAAGGATAAAGCGGGGTAGGAATGTAGGCGGTATGGTAATCATCGCGGTCTCGATAGATTTGGTAGAGGCGGCGGGCCACCGTAGTTTTGCCAACACCGATATCGCCAAAAATAACCGATAGTCCCTGTCGCTGCTCGGTGGCGTAGGTTACTT
>JAGRCC010000556.1 GCA_020433785.1 Anaerolineae bacterium | reverse complement strand
GGCCGGCCCAAATCGATCCTGTGTACGCCGCTGGTCCACCAGGGTGAACTCAGCGGGATTCTCTATCTGGAGAACAACTTAACCACGGCCGCGTTTACCCCGGAGCGAATCGAGGTGCTCCAATTTTTATCAACCCAAATCGCCATCTCGATTGAGAACGCGGTTTTGTACGATGACCTCAAAAAAGCAGAAGCCGAAATACGGCGCAGCGAAGAATATTTCCGGGCGATGATCGAAAATGCGTCGGACGTCATTACCCTATTGAGCCAAGACGGCAACGTTATTTATCAAAGCCCGGCCATCGAGCAAATTCTCGGGTACAAACCGTCAGACGTCGTTGGCCGAAATATGCTTGAATTCGTGCATCCCGATGATCACCAGGCTATCATTGAATCGCTGGGGGGCCTGATAGCATCCAACCACGACCCGGTTCCGATTGAGTTTCGGGCCAAAGACGGCGAGGGCAAGTGGCGTTACGTGGAAGCCATCGGCAACAATCAGCTCGACAACCCCAGCGTCGGCGGTATTGTGGTCAACGCCCGCGATATTACCGACCGCAAAGAAGCCGAACGCGAACGGGCCAAGCTCATGACCTTCCAGCGGGACCTGGCGCTGGCGAAAGATATCCAGCAAAGCCTTTTGCCGCCGTCACGACCGGATTGGCCGCTCGATATTATCTGCTACAGCAAACCGGCCCATGAAATGGGCGGTGATTTGTATGCCTACCATCATTTTGCCGTCGAATCAGCCGGTGCGGAAAAATTTGCGGTGGCCGTAGGCGACGTATCAGGTAAAGGCATGCCGGCCGCGCTGTTGATGGCGGTGACGCTGGCTTCGTTCCAATACACCATCAGTCAGCATGTCTCGCCCGGCCAACTGCTGCACCGGCTCGATCAAACCGTCGAAGGTTATACCGGCGGCACACGCCAAAATTGCGCCATGGTCTACGTTGAAATCAGAGTTACGCCGGCCGCCAGCCAGCAGTCAACGGCCGTTATGAAGGCTGCCAACGCCGGCTGTATCTCGCCGATTGTCCGCCGGCAGAATAATGCTGTCGAATGGGTTGAGGCCAGAGGCATGCCGTTGGGGGCGGGTATGGGCGGTTATTTAGGCTACAATGAAGTCACGGTCTCACTGGAAACTGGCGACCTGGTCATTTTAACCAGCGATGGTGTCGTGGAAGCGCAAAACGCGCATAAAGAGATGTTCGGGTTCGACCGATTAGAGGCCGCGGTAGCTCAGGCGCCCCAAACCACAGCGCAAGCGATGCTGACCTATCTGATCGACACCGTCAATCAATTTGTGGGGGATACCGAGCCTCATGACGATTTAACGATTGTTATCGTGCAGATTTAGCTGGTAAAATAATATTATTTCAATAAACTTATAACTCATTCAACCAGCGAGCCATTCAATGACCATCAAAATCTTGGTTGCCGATGATGTAAAAGATTTCCATAGTTTGATTTTAGGCGTTTTTCAGCAGCAAATTCGGGCCGGTGAATTTGAATTTATCTTTGCCCTTGATGGGCAGGAAGCATTAGAAAAACTGCACGGCAACCCGGACATCGATATTTTTCTCGTCGATATTTTTATGCCAAAAATTGATGGTCTGACCCTCTTGCTTAAATTACAAGAGCCGGAATTCAAGCAAAATCCGGCGCTAACCGCCATTGTCATCTCCGCCTACAACGATCTAAAAAATATTAGAAAGGCCATGAACGCGATGGCCTTTGATTTTTTAACGAAGCCAACCAACATTGAGGATTTAAGAATTACCGTCAAAAAAGCCGTCCACCAATCTCAGCGAATTAGGGAAAGTATTGCCAGATATAATTTAGCTCAAGAAACCCTTCGCCAGGCTAACGAGGAACTGGAATTGCGCATCAAAGAGCGCACTGCCGAACTGGACGCCTTTGCCCAAACAGCGGCTCACGATCTCAAAGCGCCGCTAGGTAATGTAGTGGGTTACATTGAATTTCTAGAAGCTTACTTTTCCAATCTGGCCTCGGAAGAGGTGGTCGATATTCTCCAAAAGATTAAAGCCTCGGGCCAGAAGGGCATTAAGATTGTCGATGAACTGCTGCTGCTGGCGGGTATTGGCAAGGCCAGCGTCAAAATAAAGCCAATCGATATGGGGACGGTGATTGAACAGGTGTTGTATGATTTGACGCTGACCATTGAACAATACGAAGGAAAAATTTCTACCCCTAATACCTGGGCGGTCGCGTTGGGGTACGGCCCCTGGCTGGAGGTGGTTTGGACGAACTTTATTATCAACGGCCTAAAGTACGGCGGACACCCCCCTTTCCTGGAGCTGGGCTACACCAGATCAACCCCCAACTTCATCCGTTTTTGGATTAAAGACAACGGCAGCGGTCTGACGAAGGAAAATCAGCGCGATGTTTTCACTGAATTCACCCGTCTTGACGAAACCGGCGTTCAAGGTCATGGTTTGGGGCTGGCCACCGTACGGCGCATTATCGAAAAGCTCGATGGCGATGTAGGTGTTGATAGTATCCCCGGCCAGGGGAGCACCTTTTACTTTACCTTACCCGCCGCTTAAGCAAAGCATTGCTTCGAAAGCCGGGTAATGCTATACTCTGCCCTCTAAAACTGTACCCGATTTGTTACTCAAATTAAGATCCTATTCAAGGAGTTTCAGCTATGTCAGCCCAAATTATCGACGGCAAAGCCATTGCCGCGACTATTCGCAGCGAAATCAAAGCCGAAGTTGAAGCTATGCAAGCCCAATACGGCCAGGTGCCAGGCCTAGCCACCGTTTTGGTCGGCGAGCGAAAAGACTCACAAACGTATGTTCGTATGAAAAAGAAAGCCTGCGCCGAAGTAGGGATAGCCTCCTTCAGTCACGATCTCCCGGCCGATATCAGCCAGGCCGATCTGTTGAAAGTGGTCCAAGATCTTAACGCCAATCCTGAGGTCAACGGCATTTTGGTTCAACTGCCGCTGCCGGATCATATCGATGAGGAAGAAATCCTCAGCGCAGTTAGTCTGGCCAAGGATGTCGATGGCTTTCACCCGATCAACATCGGTCGCTTGTCGATGAAGCGACGCGATCCGCTCTTTGTGCCGTGTACGCCCAAAGGCTGCATCGAGCTGCTTGACCGCAGTGGAGTAGAAATTGAAGGGCGGCGAGCCGTAGTTTTGGGCCGCAGCAACATTGTGGGGCTGCCGGTGGCGATGCTGCTGCTGCACCGCAATGCCACCTTAACCATCTGCCATTCTCGCACTCAAAACCTGCCCCAGGTGGTCCGTGAAGCCGATATTTTGATCGCTGCCGTGGGCCGGGCGGAGATGGTTAAGGGCGATTGGATCAAACCGGGAGCGGTCGTGATCGATGTGGGGGTCAACGCCGTCGATGATCCGGCGGCGGCTAAGGGATATCGATTGGTGGGTGATGTGGCTTTTAATGAGGCCAGAGAGGTGGCAGCGGCCATCACCCCTGTGCCGGGCGGCGTCGGGCCGA